>JAFAPF010000094.1 GCA_019247245.1 Rubrobacter sp.
TTGTCATCCTCGCTAAGGTTCCGATCGGCGCTTTGCCTGTCGGCCTCACCGTACTGTGGAATCTCTTTCTTGGCGGTAGCTCCCTCTTTCATGTCGAGCGTGACCCCAATCTTGAACAGCTTCAAGGTAGGTAGGATACGCGTCTTCTCGGCACTACTGATCCTGTGCAACACTTCCACGGTGTCCTCCAGGCCGAGCTTAGAACCTGGCGGTACGGCCAGGGTATACCAGAGGTTAAACTCATTGTTGCGCTCGTAGTTGTGGGAAACACCGGGGTGGGAGTTGATGGCTCTGGCAGCAGCCCTGAGCTTTTCTGACGGTATCTTAGCGGCAACAAGGCTGGACTGATAACCCAACACCCGGGTATCGAAGATTGCACTGATCTGACGTACCACCCGTCCCCGCTTGAGCGAGTCTATGCGCCGGATCACTTCGTCCCCGGCCAGGCCTAAGGGACGCCCCACGGACGCGAACGGTTCTCGCTCTAATGGAAAGTGCCTCTGAATGCGGTTGAGTAAATTCTTGTCGATGGCATCCATCATCTGGCTGCTGAAAGTTGTGCTGACCAAAGTTCACAAGTCCTTCTCGACGCTTTATTACTGCTTATCCCGCATGATAACAGGGAGAATGAGAATGGGTTGGTAATACTCTCACGCCCGAACGTGGGAGCGAATTAATCCGGAACACCTTCAATGATGACCATTGATGATCCAGTCCCGATGATGTTGGTTAGCCTGAACCCAGCTTCAGCATAGAGCCTCTCGAAATCGTCGGCCGTCCGCTCGCGGCCCCCAGCATTACAAGCATGTTGCGATCCGATAACTTTGCCGGGTCGGGCTCGTTTCCCGCTCTGATGATGCGCTCTACCACAAGAGCTGAAGCGGGTCAACATTATTGCAATCCGCTATAGGCGGTGCTGGTAAAGACGTCCTCATGGGCAGTACCGGCAGCGATGGGGCCGGCGATCACGCGGTTATCAGCGGCAGCTACGCCGGCAACGAGCTTGTAGTTGCCGACCAGGTCGACATCGTTTCGCATGGTTGTGAGAGGGTTTGACGGGGCTCATGAACACGCCCCCATCGATCACAGCTTGTGGCCAAGCCGGACTGCTGTATTACTCCCGCGCTTCCAGCACCCTCTGGTACTCGGCATAGACGTTCTGGATGTCCTTCCACACGGCACGCTTCGCCATGTCGAGGTCTTCGCCGCGCTGTCTGAGTACGTAGGCTGGGTGGAAAGTCGCCATCGCCTTTATGCCGTCCAGGTCGTACCACTTGCCACGGTCTCTAGTGATCTTGAAGTCCCTATCTATGACTGTTTTGGCGGCGGGACTGCCGAGGCAGAGTATGATCTCAGGCTTTACTGCGTCCAGCTGCCCCTGCAGGTAGGGGTTACACGCTTTGATCTCACCTGCCCGCGGCTGGCGGTTCTTCATACGGCCCCCCTCCTGTACGGCCGCTCGACATTTGACGATGTTCGTCAGGTACACATCTTGCCTAGTGAGCCTCACCGCGGCGAGGATGTCGTCGAGGAGCTTGCCTGCACGCCCCACAAACGGCAGGCCCGTAGCGTCCTCGTTCTCTCCTGGTCCCTCGCCAACGAGCATCAGGGGAGAGTACGGATCTCCGGTACCGAAGACCGTATTCGTGCGGTTGAGCGCGAGGTCGCATCTCGTGCATACAGAGACCTGCCTAGCAAGCTCCGCAAGCCTCTCCTGCCGGTCCTCGCCCTCCTCCAAAGAATCAAAAAGGCTGTCCAAAATTCCTCCGCGCTGCCATTGGCTTATATACATTCTACCGCCACATGACAAATCACGGCGACCTACCCAAAATTTAGTATTCTGAATAAAACACGCGAAAAAGGAGCAGGGAAGATCGAGTGCTCCCCTGCCCCGAGCTCAAGTACCGGGCGCAGACTCCCGGCACCGAAAAATACCGACTTGTCTACCTTCTACTGTGCCGTAAGGCGGCGTACGTCAGAATGCCCGAGCCCAGAAGCAGGGTAGCGGCAGCAGGCAGATCAAGGCAGGACCGACGATCCCCATACCACCGGTCTTGGATATTGGCTGTGTCACCTCTACCTTGGGCGGCGTGGCCTCTATCATCGCAGTTCCTTCAATACCAGGCTGCCGCAGCCTTCTGTTCGACTTGTTGTACAGCTGACTCGACCACCTCGGGCGGTCCCTAGGCCTGTATCTCTACCTCTCCCCCGCTCGGCGTCTCAACTTCTTCCGAGACTTGCTCTTCCTGTGCGAAAGCAACCGGCGTGAGAAGTAGCATTGCCACAAGAGAAACAATAACCACCAAAACCACTAAGCTTGTCATTAAGCCTCCCTATTTTGTACCCAAGCTGTGGAAGATGCCTATGATGGCTCCTAAACTCATCTTGGTTTCTTTATGAAGAACAACCAACTTTAGTTTAGAAAGTTAGCTAACTTTATAGGGCTTCAGGCGGGTCTGGGCGGTTCAAGGATGACTAAGAAGGTGTGGCACCTTCGAAATCGCTGTCATAAGTGTTGCCTGAAAGTGTTGCCTGATACCAGGTTCTTCGCTAGAGTTGCGCGCTGTAAAGCAGGTTAATAAACAGCTGGAAGGAGAAGCCACTAACCTTTATGTCCTCAGCACAAGAAGAGAGCATGACCCACCCTAACAACAAGAATACTAATCCTCAGATAAAGAAGAGGTCTCCCTCCGGGGCTATTGTTATGATGGCCCTCTTTTCTTTGACCATCTTTTTGAGTGCTGGCCTACTGTTTTTGATAGAGCCTATGTTCGCCAAGTTCGTACTACCTTCTTTTGGTGGTACTCCTGCTGTTTGGACCGGCTCTATGATGTTTTTCCAGGCTGCTCTTCTTAGCAGTTATCTTTATGTGCATGCTACGGCTGCTAAGCTTGGTGCTCGAAAGCAAGCGGTTGTGCACCTGGTTGTTATGCTGCTGCCGCTTTTGGTTTTGCCAGTAGCCGTACCGGCCCAAGAGTGGGCTCCTCCTGCTGAGTCTAATCCTATCTTGTGGCTTTTGGGGTTATTGCTGGTATCGGTAGGGTTGCCTTTTTTTGCTGTAGCAGCGACCAACCCTCTTATTCAGAGGTGGTTATCTGAGACCGATCATCCTGCTTCAAAAGACCCTTACTTTTTGTATGTGGCCTCTAATTTGGGTTCTGTTATAGGGCTATTGGGTTATCCACTTTTAGTAGAGCCTTCCTTGAGGTTGGTAAACCAGGGTGCTATGTGGTCTATAGGGTATGTGGTTTTGGTTGTTTTGGTGTTCGCCTCTGCTGTTGTGCTGTGGCGCTCTCCTGCTCCCAGTACTACTACTGCTGCTGAGTCCTCCTCTATAGAACAACAACAAGAAGAAGAGGCAGCAGGAGGAGTAGCAGGGGATCTAGTTGCTCCTTTAAGGGGAGGGCTTACCCTGATGAGGAGGCTAAGGTGGATAGCGCTTGCCTTTGTACCCTCGAGCTTGATGCTAGGGGTTACAGCCTTCATAACAACAGACATAACACCGGTGCCTCTTTTATGGGTTATACCGCTAAGCCTGTACCTTTTTTCCTTTGTAATAGTGTTTGCACCTACAGTGAGGCTGCCTCAGCTGCTACATAAAGGCATGGTGGCAGCCTTACCAGTAGCTATAGCGCTTGTAGTGGTTACCATGCTAACGCAGATGAGAAACCCCTACTGGCTTTTGATCCTGATACATCTATTGGGATTCTTTGTTGTAGCGATGGTGATGCATGGAGAGTTAGCTAGGGATAGACCCCCAGCAAGGTATTTAACGGAGTTTTATCTGTGGGTAGCGGTAGGAGGGATGCTTGGAGGAGTATTCAATGCTCTTATAGCACCAGTAGTATTCAACTCGGTAGTTGAGTATCCTCTTACTATAATTTTGGCAGGGTTGTTGATGCCCGGAGCTATATTGTCTGCTCTTTTCCGCCCCCAACAGCAGCGCTCCTCCCAGCCCCCCCAAGAAGCAGAACGAGAAGAAGAGCAGCGTCCTACTACTATTGATAGTAGTAATAGGCATCGTTTGCTAGATGCACGCATATTGGATATAGCACTTCCTGTGGCGCTGGGGATAGCGGTAGCAGCGCTCTCATGGGGAGTAGATGTGCTCTTAGATCCACAATGGACGAGTGTTGGCTTTGGGCTGTTAGTTGGTATAGGGGTAGGGCTGTGTTTGTGGTTTGCCTACTCTTCGAGCAGGCCGATAAGGTTTGGGTTAGGGATAGCAGCGCTGATCATAGCCGGCACCCTCACCGCTGGTACCAGCACGATTTGGCAGGATCGCAGCTTCTTTGGCGTCTACAGTGTAATGGGCGATGAGGGAACAGAAATTACAGAGCACACGCTCACCAACGGCGACACCAACCACGGGGCTCAGATCTTCGACGGGAGCAACCCTCCCACGCCCACTACCTACTATCATCGTACGGGACCTATAGGGCAGCTCTTCGCCGCTGTGCCCACCGAGACAGCAAGGGCGCCGTTCGCCACGATCGGGTTGGGCACGGGTACCATGGCGTGCTACGCTCAGCCTGGCCAGCAAATGACCTTTTACGAGATAGATCCCCTCATTGAGCAGATGGCCCGAAACCCCAACCTGTTTACCTATTTACGCGATTGTCCGGGTGATATCAACGTGGTGCTGGGCGACGCGCGCCTCTCTTTGGAACACGCCGCTGACAGACAGTACGGGGTGATCGTAGCCGACGCCTTTTCCTCGGATGCGGTACCGGTTCACCTGCTAACGCGCGAAGCGCTGGACATATACCTCTCCAAGCTAAGGAGCGATGGGGTTATGGCCTAC
>JAFAPF010000219.1 GCA_019247245.1 Rubrobacter sp.
AGACGCGTTGGTGAGAGCTTCCTGGACGATGGCCAAAACGTGCTCTCGGGATGAGGTAGGGAGGTTGATACGCCCCACGACTTCGCAATTGACCTGCATCTCTAGATGTTCAGCAAGCCCTATCGCGGTGCGGCGTATCGCTTCGCCGAGGTCCTGGAGTTCGGCTTGCTGCCTAAGGTCTTCGATAACCGCCTTGACCTGATGGTGGGCAGCCTTTGTTTCCTCTCGCATCGTCTGCAACTCGTCATACGCTTGTTTGCTTTCGTCGGTCAGAACCAGATCGTCAACCTCGCGTAGCTTCACCATTAGGTAGAACAAGGTCTGGGCTACGCTGTCGTGCATCTCGCGGGCAATGCGCTGCCGCTCAACAATGGTGGCCGCTTCTTCGCGAACCTGCGTTACCTCCGATGCAGACTGCTGTAGAATGACGGTGAAGGATCTAACGAAAACGTACACGACTACTGCGACCGCGGCGGCGCCTACTAGGTTTCCGAACCAACCCTCACTCAACCACGTGGGCAGAAACATCTCCAGCCACTGGTGTCTGAGGAACTCCAACAGACCCACAACCAATGCGGGTGTAAGAACCGCTAGCCACTGTATGAGCCCGAAATGGGCTCGCTTCACCCCGAAACCGGGATCTTCTTCTAAGGAGGTTGATGGTATTCTCATTTGCAGCTCCTCCAGCGCACGGCGCGAGATATGTGACAAAAGCACATAAGGGTTTAACTTAGGCGGTAACCATCGCGACGCTCGAACCTCCACCATACAGTTGTCTCAAGCCGAATACCACGCCGAACACCTTTTGTCTTCTTCTCTCCCGCCTACTAGCTTTCCGTCTTCACCTCCCGAAGAGCCATCGCAGAGCGTTTCTCTTGGTAGCGAACTTCGACCGAAGCCTTACCGCTCTCTATTATGGTAGAGGATTTGAAGCAGCACGCATATGGCCCTAAAGGGCTATATGCTTTCTTCTACCTATGCTCTACCCTGCGTCATGAATAGATCGCTAGAAGAGCCCACAGGAGGGTGTGCTCGTGCGAATCATGGGTGTTCGGATGCGGTTCGGCTGGATATGGATACTACTCTTGTCAAGGATACTGCTCTTGTCAAGCGTCTTGGTAGTCGCGACGGCTACTGTGGCCTGGGCTCATGTCGTGCTCACCCCTAAGAACGCTCCCGCAGACAGCTACCAGAAGTTCGTTGTGACCGTGCCCACGGAGAAGAACATTCCTACCACCGAAGTTAGGGTGGAGGTACCGACAGGCTTCACCGTTACCGGTGTACAACCGGTACCAGGCTGGCAGCACGAGTTCGAGAAGGACGGCGGCGATATAACAGCCATCACCTGGTCTGGGGGGAAGATCGATCCGGAAGAGTTTCAAGAGTTTGCCTTCCAGGCTCGAACCCCCAAGGACACCGGTGATTATCCTTGGAAGGCCTACCAAACATATGAGGATGGAAGTGTGGTTGAGTGGATCGGTCCACCGGATGCCGAGGAGCCAGCGTCTGTAGTTAGGGTTGGATCGGGTGGCTCCCAGAACAGTTCTGAACAGACCGAAGAAGAGACGCGCGAGCACGGAACGCAAGACGAAACAACACAAACGACCGCCGGACAACTTGCGAGCACAGGCGGAATCTCTCCTTTCGTACTCTATGGTAGCTCTGGCGTTGGTGGTGCCTTGTTACTAACAGTAGCGTTCGCGCTGCTGCGCAGGAGATAGACTGCATCGATGAGAGTAGATAAACGGCGTAAACGGCGATTGACGGTGCTTCTGGGGTTGTCGTCGGCCTTCTGGCTCGTTCTGTTGGGTGCTCCCGCCCTAGCTCACTCCCAGCTCCTACAAGCGGATCCCGCCAGTGGAGCAACTCTCTCACAACCTCCCACGCAGGTGCGCCTCCAGTTCAACGAACCCGTAGAGTTAGCGTTCACTCCTGTGAAAGTATCCGATGAGCAAGGCAATAGGGTAGACGAAGATGATGCGCGGATAGACCCTGAGGATAAAAGGGTGGTGCTAACCACCCTCAAGAAGTTGCCTATAGGCTCTTATACGGTAGAGTGGCGCGTCATCTCAGCCGACACGCATCCCGTCAACGGGACGTACAAGTTCGATGTGATCGGCGCCGGCACAACTGAATCGCAAGGCGCTGCGCAAGCCCAGGCCGGAGGCTCAAATGACCCATCCTCAGATCAATCCGAGCCAGAACCTGGTGGGCAGCAGGATACGGGTGGTGTAGGCCCACATCTCCTCCACCTTGCAGCTCTGGGTCTCGGCGCTGTCGTAGTAATAGTGCTACTGCTGTGGCAAAGAATTAAGGGAAAGAGATCCTCATGAGCGTGTCGGGGCTACCTCGATGACCCAAGAGCATAACGCGACAAGTCCAGGAGCAGGTCCTCCCCACTCGGAGGGCGAGTCGTTCCCTAAGGAGCATCCGCCAGCCCGGCATTTGGAGGAACCTCCCGTGCTACTAGCACTGACTGCTATGTTGTTGGGCGTCATGTCGCTGGTGCTCCTCTTTGTCCCCCGGTCGCCTGGTGAAGATTCGCCGGAGGCGGGCTTCACCCGCGATATGATGGTTCATCATACTCAGGCCGTCGAGATGGCCGATATAGCGCGCAATCAGTCCACGGACCCGGCGATTCGTGTCCTTGCAACCGACATTTTCCTATCCCAGCAGGCCGAGATTGGCCAGATGCAGGGCTGGCTGGATGCGTGGGGGCTCCCCTACACCGGCACAGAGCCTGCCATGAGCTGGATGGGCCATCCTACCTATGGCCTTATGCCGGGCATGGCCTCCTCAGAGGAGATTGACCGCTTAAACCAAGCATCTCCTGAAGAGGTCGACGAACAGTTCTTGCGGCTCATGATCCGCCACCATCAAGGTGCGTTGCCTATGGCAGAAGCCATACTCGAGCGCAGCCAACGGCCCGAAGTAACAAAACTTGCCCAGAAGATCGACGTCTCTCAGCAAGCAGAGATCAGGGGGATGCAGGCCCTTCTCGAGAGCAAGGGACTTCCTCCCGTAGAAGGGCAGCCTCCTTCCCTACCGGTGGTTACTGGGGAGGAGTTTGCGACCTCTGTGCCCACAACCTTCCGGGATACGGCACGCCTGATGCTGTTGCCTCTGGCGATCCTCGCTGCTAGCTGGCTCGTGCTCGACGAACTGCACCGTCGACGGGTGAGGGCCGGACTAGCCGAACACCTCACCCCGCCATTTGGTTGGCAGCTAGCAGCGGTTGGCGCACTCACCGCGAGTGCCGCGCTGCACATCGGCCTCGCTCCAAGCCGCTTTGAGGATTCGATCCTCACTGGTATACCCTTCTTCTCGGTTGCTGGAGTGGTGGTTAAGGCGTCGACCATCCACGGAGTCTTCTTCTGCGTTGCAGGGGTAGTTGCGGCGATCGTTGCTGCTGCTATTCTTGCCTGGCCCTCCCGCCAAGCATACCTCGTCGGAGCGTGGCTCTCGGGTACGCTGATAGTGCTCTGGGCGGCATTTCGCTTCGTCCCTCCGCCCGGCGCCGAAGCCCCGGAAGCCGTCGACCTTGTAGGGCTGCTCACCAAGACGACGGAGCTTGTGGCCGCGGTGTCTTGCACCGTGTTATGGTACCGACCTGCTCGCCGAAGTCCATCCGAGTACTCCCGGATTCGGTCAGATATTCCCCTGTATCTGGCGGCGGCATCCTCGATGATTGCCGCCCTGATCCACCTGTGGGTGATGCCCGCCTACTTCGATAAATGGTGGGGATACCAGGTGTTCTTCTTGGTTGTTGCCATCGCTCAGGGACTCTACGGGGTAGCCCTGCTGAGCTGGGGTTCCCGAAAGCTGCTCCTCCTCATTGGCATCGTTGGCAACATCCTGATCATCGTCTTATACCTGATAGTGCATACCATAGGGATCCCGCTCTTGGGACCGTACGCAGGAGAAGTGCAGGGAGGAGGAGCTATTGACCTGGGTGCGATGGTCGCCGAGCTAGCAGTTGTCATCACCTTAATGGCGGAGATGGTGGCACACCAAAGACCTGTAAGAGAAGGCAGAAGGTCTTGTGAGGATACCCTCTAAGGCGCACGCAGTAAGGGTACGCTCTTCTGCTAAGCACTCGTATCTTGGCGAGTCACGGGCGGTTGCTAGAGGGCTCGGTTGTATAAGGCACAGCTATAGATGGCTATTAAGCTAGTCATGCGGGCGGTAGTTATCCTGGTGTTGGCATCTATGCTGCTTGTGGTAATAGCGGGGTTGGCCCCCGGTGCCGCTGCGCAAGAGTCAAACCCCGGATCGCACTCCGGACACGAGGGGATCTCTGCGCAAGAGTTCGCGGTCGGCCTCGCTCACGGCGCGGCGCAAGGAGCCACCGTGTTCCTCGTCGGCTTGGTGGCGTTCGTGGTCCTGGTCTGGCTTCCAA
>JAFAPF010000121.1 GCA_019247245.1 Rubrobacter sp.
TAATACCGGCAACGTCACCAATGAGCAGGGTATTTCCCAGTACAACACCAGTACTGGTGATATAGACGCCTCCGGCAGCTCGATCAACATAACCCCTGATCAGACGGCTACGTGTGATCAGTCGCTCAACCAAGCTGCTGGTGGGCAATAAGTCAGGCTTTTTCTTCTAAGAAGACTTTCCTTTTTGACAGCACTTCCCTCTCGACTCTTGCCTTTGATTTGGCACAGATATATTGATGCATTCTCTCATGCAGAAAAGGAGTGTCTAAAGTCTGGTAGACGTATTAAGTCGTGACACCTTACAATGCATTGCAGCTATTCCCTCTGGAGTATCTCGACCGTCGTACCTTGGCAGCAACAGAAGTTAAACTGCAGTAAATCCCTGCGAACATGGGGTGGCTAGGGTCGCCTAAATAAGGGAAGTTCTCGACACCAATGAACATCCAAGAATATATTTCTTGAGACTACAATAGAAGGTTGAACGTTCAAGTCCTGCCAAGCACGCTACCAAAAACAATCCGTTAAGGTAGACGTACGTACATGGATGCCTGTTTAGAAGATTCGTAGGGGATGATAGACGCTCTCAAGCCCGGTATTGCAACGAAGGCCAGGTCCAGCAGGTCAATAATTGCAACCCGCTATAGGTAGCTCGATTAATAGTTTTGAGGAGGGATTTGAGCCGGACGTGAGAATAGCTGGTGTAGGCGATAGGTAGAGGGCTAAATGCTCTGTCAGCACCAAAGATACACTTGGCTTCTTTTACTGTGGCTACGGCGCGCTTGCAATAATAATTGCGGAATTCGCTGTAACTAACCTGATGTCTAAGGTAGTTGCCGCACAAAGTTGCCGGGTACATACAGTGTCTGGCCCACGAGGATGAAGTTTGGGTCCTCAAGACTATTAACTCGTGCAATAGCCTCTACCGAGGGGCTGAAGCGCTCTGCGATCTGGCTGAGCGTATCCCAAAGCTGCACCGCGTAGAGTTGTGCTGGATTGCCTTGTGACGGTCCTCCAGAGAAAGGAGCAGTAGCCGACGAGCCCCCAGTGGAGGGTAGAGCCTGAATAGAGCTAGTCGCCGATGAAGGCACGGAGCCAACAGAAATGTACAGTGTCTGGCCCACGAAGATGAAGTTAGGATCTTCGATGCTATTGCTCTGAGCGATGATTTCCACAGAGGTGCCGAAGCGCTCCGCAATTCCACTTAGCGTGTCCCCGGGCTGCACCGTGTAGAGCTTGTCCTTGGTTACTCTGACTGGCACTCCAGAGGAGGGTAGATTAACGGGAGGCTGTACGCCGGAGGGGGGCAGTATCAGCGGAGGTCGAGGTGGCTGGGAGAAATCGAAATCCTCTAACAAATCCCCAAGCTGAGTAGCGTTCTCCCGCACATCCGGCCGCGTGTCAGGGCGTCCATCAGTCTGAGGATCGATACGCTGGCCGTCGAGGAAAAGGTCCTCGATGAGCTTCAGATAGGCGTCGAAGCTCAAGGTCTGAGGGTCGATGTATCCCTGTTTGGCATAAGGACTGATTACTAGCCCTGGCACCCTAAGGCCGTAACCGTTCTCATCTACCTTCGGTGGGACTACGTGGTCGTAGAAGCCGCCCCAGTCATCCCAGGAGAGGAAGATCGCCGTGCTATCCCAGTCAGGTCCTTGCATCACGGCGTTAATGAGGCTAGTGACGTACGCCTGGCCATCGCTGACCAGGCCCGGGGGATGCTCGCTATCGTGTCCGTTGGGTACTACCCACGAGACCGCCGGCAAGGTGCCGGTTCTGGCAGTCTCATAGAAGTTCGAGTAGTCTTGGATGTTATCGAGCTGGTCATCATCTTTGACGGTGTCAAAGTAAGGAAGCGGGTTCCAAATTTGTGGTACTTTTCTGCTCTGAGGCTTGGGTGGGCAGGTCATCTCGTCGTCGTCGCAGTCAGGCTGGGTTCCCTGCTCTAGATAATAGGCCCAGCTTACGTCATTTTTGTAGAGCAGGTAGGTAAGGTCGGTTCAAGCATAGTCCGGTTGTGAGCTCCCGGATGCGGTTTCAATTTTGCCTTTCTGAATACGGTCAGTCTTTTGCAGCTCGCTTTGGCAGCTCATAGGGTCACCAGCCTTGCTGCATTTTGCTGACCACCCAGATACCATAAACAAGTGCTCCGGTAAGCTCCAGGAGGCGTTCGGCTCGAACATGTAGTCTTGCAGCACGAACTGCTGAGCGTAGGTCCAGTAGTTGGGGATTTCGCGGGCATCGTGGTATCCCATAGCGTCGGGCTCTTGCCCCTCTGAGCCACCGCAGTTAGGATCGTTGGGGCCTTGGCAGGTATTCTTGCGCCCCTGCTGCGCTTCTCCTATGAAGCCGTCCATCTTGCCGTTATCGATGTCGGCTGTGGCGTTTGAAACACCGTGGGGCCACCACGGTTGAGGTCGTTTGAGTCGTGGAAGGGCTGTACACACTCGCCGGTTTGAGAGTCAGGCACACAGACAGTGAGAACAACGTTCTGCATAGGTATTCCATCTGCACCTGGATAAGTACCGAAGTAGTGATCAAAGGAGCGATTCTCCTGCATAATCACTACCACGTGCTTTATCTTGTTGCGAGCAGCGCCGAGCGTGGCGCTGCTCGGTGAAGTGTTGTCCCATTGAGTTGTATTCTGTACGAAAGGCTGGTTTGCATTAGGAGCTGCATCCCCCTCTGCTTGCTCAGCACTGGTACTATAGAGGGTAAACGATGTCGTAAGGAAAACCCCTAGCAAAAGGACGACAAAGCTCTTATGGCGTTCGATTGAACGCGCGCAGATTATTAGGGCGAGGCTTTTTGAGATCCTGGCTACTCCATACATTCAGAGTGTGTCCTACTTTTTCTAGTTGTTACCGAGGGCTTGGCAGCCTCAGCAGTATGGAGCTGCGACCTTAAATGATGCTGAAAAAGACTTAAAAAACAGGTTAAGAAATTCTACTAGACATATGTCGGATCAGCCCCTTGCTTACACCTCCTTTCCTAAGGACTCTAGTTTCGCCGCGCTACCCGAGCGTTGCTACTCGCCGTGGCTTTCGCTATTCGCACCCTCTTTCCCCTTCTCGCCTATCTGCCCTCTGGGCACCTAGCTCCACTCTTCCGAGCAGCCAGTAGAGGATCGGTAATACGGTGGTGCCGACAACGAAGAGAATACGTAGGGATTCACTCACAATGTGTACCATGGTTACCCCTTTCACACGCTAACCTGATCGATTCCGGGCCATTCTAGTGTCCTTAGTGTCTCAACGCCTCCTCTGAGAACGCTAAGAAGGCCCTAAGAAAACAATGAGAGGTTTGACTAAAGCTAAAGCGGAATTAGCCCTAGCTCCGCCACGCTGCTCCGGGTGCAAGCTTTCGATCTGTTTCATAACCGCTGGTTTTGGCGCTCTCCCCTCTCTAAAGATGGTTCTGCGCTTACCAAGCCTTTCAGAACTCATGCCAAAATCAAAATTCCAGACCTTGGTATAAGCATGAGTTTTGAGATGCATCTTACCGCCCACTGCAGCAATTCCTGACCCATGTATACCTCGACCGCAACTTGGCAGCAGTAGAAACCAACTGGAGTAAATACTAACGAATATGGGAGGACCAATGCGCCTTATTTAAGGGAAGTTCTCGTCGTCAGCGAACATCTAACAACGCACTTCTCAAGACTACAAAGCAGAAGGTAGCAGGTTAGAGCCCTGTCTAGGTGTCTACCAACCAGTTCGGAGACGAATCAGCTGGGGATGTAGGCGAACGTGTCCGGATTGGGTCTGGTTCGATCATCCTCACCCCGGTCGAGCGCAGTAACCGCGTCCATGTCGGCGGGGTTGAGCTCGAAGTCGAACAGCTCAAAGTTCTCCTTCATACGCGAGGGTGTCACCGACTTGGGGAATACAATGTCACCACGCTGGATGTGCCACCGCAAGACAACCTGCGCCGGCGTCTTGCCGGCCTCCTCAGCTATGCGGATGATGGTTAGGTCATCTAGCACCTTGCCCTGCGCGATCGGCGACCACGCCTCGATGGCGATACCACACTCCCGGCTGTAGTCGCGCGCTGCATCGTTAGTGAAGTAAGAGTGTGTGCCTCGATCTGGTTCACCGCCGACACTATATCGGTCTCGGTGGCCAGCCGCTTAAGGTGCTCGATCTGGAAGTTCGACACGCCAATCGAGCGGGCGCGGCCATCATGGTGAAACTCCTCAAGCGTCTTCCAGGTAGACGCGAAGTCGCCGTCCCGGAGCGTGGGCAACGGCCAGTGGATGAGGAACAGGTCCACGTAGTCGAAACCGAATTTGGAGAGCGTAGTGCCGAATGCCTCACGAGCGTCATGAGGCTCGTGGAATGCGTTGCTGAGCTTGCTGGTGACGAAGACGACGCTGCGGTCTAAGCCGAAGGCGCGGATGGCTTCGCCGACCTCATTCTCGTTCCCGTACATCTCCGCGGTGTCGACGTGCCGGTAGCCGATCTCAAGAGCCTTGCTTACCGCCTTCGCAGTATCCTTCGGTTCGATCAGGAAGACCCCGAAACCGAGCTGCAGGATAGCGTTACCGTCGTTGAGTATGATGTTAGTAACCGCATTCACAGTCGTCTAACTCTTTCGTCTGCCGCGACCGCCAATCGACCCTCTACCGCTTTCTATCGTCATCTCATGTGTACCGTGCAGGACGAGGTCGCATCTGGCTACAAAGACAAGATCTGTATGCACGTCAGCTTGCGGGCTTCCACTTCGTCTCTTCTTGGTCCTTGATGAACCTCGCCAGTATTCTCTCAGCTATCTCTAACCTCTCAGCTGCCCCAGTACATCGACGACCGGAGCGAAGGCCTCCACATGAGGTCATCTGGGAGTGTTATGTACGAAATTCCAAGACGCTCGCGGAGTCCAAGAAGTTGCTCGCACATCTCCTCCGTCGAGCCGGATACTACAAATGGAGACCTCGCGCGGATAACGTCGTCTAGGTTCACCCCAAAGAGGTACCGAACGCGCTGACGTACCCGATCCTGCGGAACACCTTCACCAACGACCGCCAATAGATTTATGTTGAGCTCTAAGTGAGGGAAGCGTTCTCCCGCTTTACTACGGAGCCATCCAATCCTCTCGGCCAGGACCTCCTCGCCATGGTCAGGACGGATGCCTAGGGACACGATGTCGGCTTCCCTTGCCGCCAGCGCCAGAGAGCGCTTTCCTCCAGCGGCCACTAGGATCGGTGGTCTCGGCCCCTGGGCAGGAGGCGGGTACCGAAAATCTGCCATGTCCCCCTCCCCACCGAGGATTCCCCTCAAGATGCCAAGCGTCTCGGCCAGCTGGTCCACGCGAGCTCCAGATCCCTCATCCGAGAAACCCGCCCGGCGACTGTCCTCACCTCCCAAGCCGGCCCCAAGGCCAGGCTCGAAATGCCCTCTGGTGAGGAAGTTGAGTGTAGCGCATTCGCGGGCTAAAAGGACCGGGTTGCGCTAGCCCGCAGGCAACACGAAAGTACCGACGCGGAGGGAGCGCGTTGCGGCAGCCGCGACGGCAAGCGCGGGGAGCGGAGAAAGCACCGGACCGAGTAGGCGGTCCGGTATCAGCAACGTGACGTAGCCAAGCTCCTGGATGCGGTGAACCTTCTCTATCCACTGATCGCCAGACTGGGCCTGTGCGGCGACGACACCAAAGCGGAATCGTCGGTGCCTCATCTCGCCTCTAACCCAATCTGCTCGGTGAACCTGTAGTGTCCATACTCCAAGCGAAGTGCACCGGCGCTCATCGTCTTCTCCTTGTCCTTTACTCTACGACTTCACGACCTGCTGCAGGCACCTACTCCCGCAAGCTCTGACGGGTAACTTGATCCTCGAACCCGAGGGTGAAGTGTGCTTCACGCCGCTCGATCCTCATGAATATTTTTGGTCCTATAAATACACCAAAAATTGTATTCGAGATATGACCCTTGAAGGATGTGCCAGTTCCTCCTTAAAGTATAGGCTGCTATCAAGGTAAAGGAGCAAGGAAAAGGAAATAGAAAGATACAAAGCATGATTGAAGCAGGAGCATACACCTACTTCAACAGCGTAATCTCCGTTCGAGCCCAGGGCCTTAAGCTCATTCTTTGTCATTCTCTGTGTATGGGCCAAGCCTTATCGAACGGCTGCATACTTAAATAGAGAAGCTAGTAACCTTGGACACCATAAACGTGGTTGACACGCAGCCTAAGCCTATAAAGCCTTCCAATACGAGATGCGTTAGCTACTTGCAGCATGTTTCATAGAAGATGGACGGGCATATGGTAGCCGTCATGCTTGAAGAAGCCCCGCGCGTCCCTTACGGTGACTGTCGAGATCGCTACCCCCAGTGCTTCAATCAGGGCTTCACAGGTCCTGGCCTGAGCCCTTCGCAAGGCTCCCTGTAACTTCAAGAAAGCTTCCTCGATGGGGTTGAAGTACGGCGAGTACGGCGGCAAGTAGAGTAGCCGACAGCCCCTCTCTTCGATCAGCTACCTGACCCTCGCACCCTTATGCGCACAGAGGTTGTCTACCACTACGATCTGTCCGCACCTCAGATTGGGAGCAAGCGCTTTTTCAACGTAAGCTTCGAAGACTGTGACGGTAGTAGCACCTTGCACTGCCAAACAAGGCCCCATTCCCTCCAGGCTCATGCTCGCGAGAAGCATAGTATTAGTCCCACGGTTGCGTGGGACCTTCGCGTAGGCCCTTCTGCCTTTTGGGGAGTAGGCGTACCGTGGAGCAAGCGAGGTGTTGGTACCCATCTCGTCTACGAACACGAGCTTGCGTGGATCTACCGCTCCGGCTAGAGTCACCCTCCAGGCTGCTCTGAGCCATTCGTCTCTTTGTGTAGCACCCACCGATCTTTTTTACGAGTGTAGCCAAGGTGCCTGATGGTTCGGCAGATGGTCGACTTGCTCACCCTGTGCCCGAGTAACTCGCAGAGTAGATTATGGCCCTCTCCTCGTAGGTGATAGCTGGAGGGGCGTGCAGATCCTCCTCAAGTAGCTTCATCGCGCTCCCGTTGAGTTTGCCTTTCCTAGTGGGTGCTTTGCCCGGGCTCAGCGGCTTCCCTTCTTCTGCGAACTTTACGTAGCGTTTGACAGAGGTTGCACCTACTCCGAAAGTGCGAGCGGATTAGACCTTTGACATCCCGAGCCCTACGGCAGCGACTATCTTCTCTCTGAGGTCTAAAGAGTACACTCTCATAACCGGATGATGCACCAACGTCCAATCTCACCGCAACACGCTGTAGTACTTACAATACTAAGGGTATTGATTTCTAAAGACGTGTCGGTTATTTGTCATAGGTACTTTCTATACACGACTTCCAAGCATATCTTTAACAAATATTTAAGGCAGTTTTAACACCAGTGAAACCGAAAGGTATGGGCATATAGCCCACAAACAACATATAATTGATATTACGCTAGAGAGCTGGGAGACCGGGCCGTACCGGGCTCGGGGCTACTTGGTGTGATCATCGGAAGGAGTGGTTTGAGCAGAGCTGCGCATGTGAGACAATTGCTCATAGCATCCTACTTGGCCCGCGCCGAATGCGTAAACGGTAGACTGAAAAACGAGAGCAGCAAGGACGAGGCGAAAATAAAGAAGAGCTGTCGCCTCGTTAGCCGGTAGCATGTATGCGCGCTCATAGTTGCGTATCACTTTACATTGAGAGGAATGTGAGCTATGCTTGATGGTGAAGCCCTGCACCAGAAGTCTGGCAAGGCCAGCTTCGACCTCATTTACGATCTCGACGATCCAAGAGGATACTTCAAGACC
>JAFAPF010000430.1 GCA_019247245.1 Rubrobacter sp.
AGCGGGGTCGACGACATCAGGAAGTTGGCTGATCTTGCCCGGAAGGCCGCATGCAGGTTCAGGCTACCAACACGGTCGCCGCGAACACGGGTCTCAGATCTATTAGCTCGAGTGTAGAGTGGTTGTAGATTGCTTCTGCCACCACGATCAGGCCGGCTAGGAAGGTGAAGGTGGCAAGTTGTTGTAAAGAAAGCTCCAAGCAGCCGCGACGCGGCTCTACTCGATTCTTCTCGTCGTGCACCATCAGAATACGAACGCTCGTGCGGGTATACGGTCTGCCAGACGATCCCGGTAAAAGCATACAAACGTTCGCTCAAAGGCCCGGTTCGTGATCACCGTACCTAACCATCCTCGTCGCCGTCGAAGGTCAAGAGCAGCACATCCCCTAACCGGGCGACGGTGCCCTGCGCGGCGGCGCGTGCCGAGCGAGCCTCTGCATTATCGAACCTCTCCCGAAGCTGCGCTATAGGAACGATCTCACGGATCACCCTCAGGATCGGGTGAGACGGCACCGCCGGAAAGAACCTCTCACCCCGCACGCGATAGGCCTCCACGGCCGCAATGGTGCGTCCATGATAGGACTCGAGCACGTCCTGGAGGCCCTCCTCGACCTCCGCCGACCACTCCCTCGGGTATATAAGCCCCGAAGAACAGATGGTTCTCCCCCAGCCCCCTTACACGAGCCATCTCGGGGTTCAGAAACGCCAAGTGCCACAGTGGCACTCTCGCTTCGACCACTTCCGCCACGGCCCCAATCAGGCTTTGCGCCTCGTCGAAGGTGACAGCGAAGGGCACGTCCGTATCAGAGCGCCGGGTTCGCAGACTCGCCTCTACCACGATACCCGCTCTCTCCGGTCCCAACGAAGGACCGCAGATCTTCCCCCCGTACTTCGCGGCGCTGTCCGCCCGGCAGCACCACACTCGCCGACAGAACGTTCTCGCTCAACCAGCCGTACTCGAAGGACCCCACCCCGAGGCCGTCCATCGCTAGCCATCCGCCGACGGTGGCCCGAGGAGCGCTCGTGGGGTAGACGGCGAGGCCCCTCCCCCGAGCACGCAGGTCGTTGTCTAGCTCCAGCCACAGCGCCCCCGGTTCGGCCTTTACCCATGGTTCTTCGGGATCGGCAGGCAGGCGCGTACGGCGCATCAGGTCAAAGCGAATCAGGATGCTTACCCTGTTCATATCGCTTAGGGCACTTCCCTGCTCTACGCTAGTTCCGGGGTCGGGCGCCGTTCTAGCCCCCAGCGCAATTAGCAGCACGGAGTAACGTTCGGCCACTTCCGCGAGAAGCTCCACCTCCTCAGCGCTTACCGGCAGGACGAACGCCAGGGGCCCCTCGGTATCCGGCTTTCCCTCACGAACCAAACGCTGTTTCTGAACAAGGCGCTGCGTGATACGGTGCTCGAATACTTCTCTCAAGGTTGCGAGGGCCTCTTCGTGGGATCCTCCCATCGTCCGCGCTCCTCTGCTTTTCGGTTTGCAAAGGCCGGTTTCCAGTGATCGAAACGCTCTTTCTAGTACGTGCTGAGTGCTACTCCGCCCGCTTGCTGAACTCAAGCCTGACCCCGTGCTCCCCGTCGAGGACGAGCGTGGCAGAGTAAGGCTTGCCGGCCCTACTCTTGAAGCCCTTGAGCTGTTCCGTGCGGCCCTTGGTTAATAGCCGGCGAGCCTGCGGAGCGCTTATTCGTTTGCCGGAGATAGTCTTCCAGATGGCGAATTTGCAACCTCCCTTCCAAGCCGAGCAACCGTAGGACTTTTTGGTCTCCACAACCGGCGCTCCACACTTCGGGCAGACGCCTAAAGGCGTACTACTCGTGCCGCTATCGTTTTTGCCAGGCTTTGTGTGAGCAGTGACCTTCCCGCCCTCTTTGGTGCGCACCTCCTCGACGAAGACGGTAGCGAAACCGCTGATGTCGGCCATGAAGCTGGCGCGGTCCTCGGCGCCCTTCTCCATGCGGGCCAGGCGCTCCTCCCAATGGGCAGTCAACTCGGGCGAGGCCAGAGGGCTTTCCCCGAGAAGCCCGATCAAAGCTCGTCCCTTCCCGGTAGGAACGAGCACCTTTCTCTCTCGAACGAGGTAGCCAACCTTCAGGAGCCGTTCGATGATAGCAGCCCGCGTCGCCGGCGTCCCGAGTCCCGAGTCCTTCATGGCCTGCCTTAACTCCTCGTCCTCGACGAGCTTGCCCGCCGTCTCCATCGCGCCGAGGAGTGCCGACTCCGAATAGCGCGGCGGCGGCTTGGTCTCCCCCTCCTTGACCGCGACTTTGGAGACGGACCACTCCTCCCCGACCGAAATAGGGGGCAGTTCGGGCGGCTCTTTCTCCTTCTTGCCGCCTCCTACACCATCGGGGTAGAGCCGCCGCCATCCGGCTTCGAGGGTCACCCGCCCGCGCGATAGAAACGTCTCACCTCGTACCTCCGTGATGACGTTCGTATTCTCGAAGCGAGCCGCCGGAAAGAAGACCGCCAGGAAACGCCTCGCGACGAGGTCATAGACCTTGGCCTCGTCTGACGGTAATTCCTTGGGCGTTTTCTTGTTCGTTGGGACGATAGCGTGGTGGTCCGTAACCTTCGCGTCGTCCACGATGCGTTTGTTTATGGGAAGCTTCGGGAGCGAGAGAAGCTCTGTAGCGAACGACTCGAGATCCTGGAGCGTGCTGACGGCCTCCACCCGCCTTTTGAGGGTGGCGACCATATCTTTGGTGAGATAGCGGCTGGAGGTACGGGGGTAGGTTATGAGCTTATGCTCTTCATAGAGGGCCTGAGCCGCTCGCAGCGTCCTCTCGGCAGCGAAGCCGTGTCTAGCGTTGGCGTTACGCTGTAGCTCGGTAAGGTCATAAAGGAGCGGCGGCTTCTCGGCCGCCGTCTTTTTCTCGGCCTTCTGTACGACCCCAGTGCCGCCCTGCACCTTCTCCACTATCTTTTCGGCGGCTCCGCGCTCTTTGAGGCGGTTTTGCTTGTTCTTGAACCAGACACCGTCATAGCTCCGTCCATCGCGTGCGAAGCGGGCATAGACCGTGTAGAACTTCTCTGGCTTGAAGTCCTCTATCTCCTTTTCGCGGTCTACGAGAAGCTTGAGGGTGGGGGTTTGGACGCGGCCGACAGATAGGACGTTGCCAGGGTAGCTGAACTTTGTGGAGTAGGCGCGGGTGGCGTTCATGCCTACGATCCAATCAGCCTCGCCGCGGCTGCGAGCCGCGTCCTCGAGGGGTTTGAGGTCCTGGCCATCGCGCAGAGAGGCGAAGCCGTCCCGTATAGCCTCGGGGGTAAGGGAGGAGACCCACAGCCTATAGATGGGCTTTTTGCAACTACTGAGCTCGTAGAGGTAGGTGAAGATGAGCTCTCCCTCCCTCCCTGCGTCGCACGCGTTGACGATATCGACGACGGTAGAGGAACGCATCAAAGACTTGACCACCGCAAACTGCTCGCGGGTCCTCGGGTTGACCTCGACCTTGAACTTCGCAGGAATGATAGGGAGTGTCTCCAGGCGCCATCTCTTGTACTCCTCCTCGCCGTAGGCATCGGGTGGGGCGAGCTCCGCGAGGTGCCCGAGCGCCCAGGTGACAGTCCATCCCTCCCCGACTAATGACCCCTTCCCGCGGCGATGGCGCCCCAGGGCGTTTGCCAGGTCCCTGGCTACGGATGGCTTCTCGGCGACGACGAGCCTCATAGGGCGAGTATACGGGATAGAAGCCCAGGCCCCATCCCCCGCGTCTTCTCTGCTAGGTTTGTAACGTCGCGAGAAAGTTCTCTATAGCCTTGACCGTGGTTGGCGGAGCAGAGTAGAGGATGTCGTAGTGGTTCGTGTCCTCGACCTTGACCAGCGAGCTATCGGGGATGGTGTTATCCATACGCCGGGCATCGTCCGGGGGAAGGATGAAGCCTTCCTTGGGGCCGGCGAGGTCGACGGTCGATAGCAGTATAAGGGTAGGACACCGGATGCGTGACCACAGCTCAGAGAGGACAAAGTTATACATCTTCTCGCGGTCTTTGCGGATGGTTTGAAGGTCGGCAACGGGGTGGTAACGACCATCGTCCCCAGGTTGGACATCGCCACCGAAGTAGCGCTGGAGATGCTCGTCCCAGCGGTCCTCGAAGACGGGCTGGCTCTTGAGGTACTCCAGATAGGCCTCGCGGGAGGAGTAGGTCCCTTCGAGGCGCTTGATCGATGGATCTAGAAGGGCGTCGATCTCGTCGGTTACGTCGGACCCGCCGTCTATGAGAACGAGCCCGGAGAGACGTTCGGGGTAGTGAGCAGCGAGGTATACCCCGATCATGGCACCCATCGAATGGCCAACTAGCACGACCCTCTCTAGCCCCTCCCGATCCATGAGCCCGAGGAGATCCCGTGTATGCTCTGGGATACCGCCCTGTACCGCGCCGATCTCCCTCGAAGCCCCCCTTCCGCGCAGGTCCGGGGCGACGAACCACCAGGTATCGTCGGGCATCCCGTTGGCAGGATCGAGACCCTCTACCAGGGCCTCGAAGGCCTCTGCTCGCCCGGTGAGACCGTGAACGAGGAGGGCTGCGTGGGGCGCTTCCGGGACTCCCCACTCGACGGTACTCAGGTTTACATCTTGGGATTGCGTTATATCCTGCGCTCCTTCTACCGTCTTCGATACTCCGGGATACTCATTTTATATGGCCCGAGCATACCTTCAGGCGGCACGAGCCACCTGTAGATAAGCTCCGCAAGAGCGTTTGCGGATGGCGAAAAAGCTAGAGCGTTTTTGTCTCAACCCGCATACCAAGATCGGGGTTATAATCAGATTTGCTTGCTTATGGAGAGCTCTGGGAACAAAAGAGGCGAGAACTCGGCGAACCTGGGGCTGTCGGAAGCCAAGCTCCGAGCTGTAGCCAAGCGCCCTGTGGGGGGGTCGCCGAAGAACTTCTTTCACGACCTGAGGACGCTTTTCACTTTCACCGCGCTCAAGAAGGCGGTGGTGGAGTTCCAGCAGGACGATGCCCTTGGGCTCGCGGCGCAACTAGCATACTACCTGACCCTGGCCCTCTTCCCGTTCATCCTCTTTGTGGTCTCGTTGATGGGCACCTTCTCGACCCCGCAGCTGGCGGACTATATTCTGGAGTACTTGCGCCAGGTCCTTCCGGATCCGGTATACGAAACCGTGAGTAACTACACAGGCGATGTCTTGAGCGGGCGTAACCCCGCACCGGGCCTGCTCTCCTTCGGCATCCTCGCCACTATCTGGGCCGCCTCGGGGGTTTTCTCGGCGCTCATAAACGCCCTAAATCGGGCCTACAACGCGCAAGAGACGCGGCCGTTCTGGAAGGTCAAGGGGATCGCCATCCTCATGACGTTGGGACTGTCAATACTCGTCCTCGTGGGGGTCTTGCTCGTGGTAGCCGGTCCTCCCATCGGGAGGGCTATCGCCGACATCTTCGGGCTCGGAGACATCTTCGTATTGGTGTGGAACAGCGTGCGGTGGCCCGTAGCGTTACTGTTTCTAGTCACCGTGGTAGCGCTCCTCTACTACTTCGCTCCCAACGTCGATCAGCCTTTTCGTTGGATCACTCCAGGAGGCTTTATAGGCGTTGTCCTCTGGGTTCTGGCGAGCATTGGTTTCAACATCTACGTCTCCAACTTCGGCTCCTATGACAAGACTTATGGCTCTATCGGAACAGCCATCGTCCTGCTGCTCTACTTTTACATCTCCTCCTTGACTATTCTCTTCGGCGCCGAGCTGAACGCCACTTTGGCCAGGATGAAAGAGGAGATCTCCGGCAAGCAGGTCATCGACGCAGAGCCCCCCAATAACTGTTGACTACCTGCTTAACTTAGCCTCTTCCTGAGGATCCATAGAATAGGTGTGTTCTTCAGTCGGGAATGTTCCGGCCTTGACCTCAGAAACATAGCGGCGTACCGCAGCCTCGGCTGTGCTGGCAAGGTGAGCGTAGCGCTTGAGGTAGCGAGGGGTCATGGCCTCCTGGAGACCGAGCATATCTGGCGTCACGAGGACCTGGCCATCGCATCCGGCCCCGGCCCCGATGCCGATGACCGGAACGGTGAGGCTTCTGCTGAGGAGCATGCCGACGGGCGCGGGGACAGCCTCTATGACGATCATGAAGGCGCCTGCCTTCTCCAATGCTCTCCCGCTCTCGAAGAGTGCCAGGGCATCTTCAGCGGTTCTGGCCTGTACCTTGAAGCCGCCAACCTTCGTGGCTGTCTGGGGCAGGAGGCCCACGTGGCCGACGACGGGGATGCCGGCGTCGGCGACGGCCCGGACGGTCGGAGCCATCTCGATACCACCCTCGAGCTTGACGGCGGCGCAGCCGCCTTCTTTGATGAGACGGGTGGCGGAGCGGATAGCCTGCGAGGGGTCCTCATTGTAGGAGCCGAAGGGGAGGTCCCCGATCACGAACGCTTCGTGCGCCCCGCGCACCACAGCCTTTACGTGGTGGATCATCTCCTCCAACGTCACGTACACGGTCGAGTCGTAGCCGAGTACTACCATTCCTAAAGTATCCCCAACAAGCAAAACATCCACCCCGGCCTCGTTGAGCAGCCGGGCAGTCGGGTAGTCGTAGGTAGTGAGCATGGAGATCTTCTCTCCCCGCTCCTTCATCTCCCTTAGAGTGGGTATACTTATCTGCCTCTTGCTCTCAGCCACGAGCACCTCCACCAGACCTGCAGATCCGGCCGCAAGTGTAGCACCCGTAGCCGTCAGAGGGTGCTCGAAATCGCTCTCTGATCGCCATCCTTTCTGCTATAATTCGCCCTTCAGTGGAGGAGTGGCCGAGTGGTTGAAGGCGGCACCCTGCTAAGGTGTTATACCTCTTAACGGGGTATCGAGGGTTCGAATCCCTCCTCCTCCGCTCTTATTTCTTCCATTTTGCAGAATAAACATAATAGCGAACGAAAAGGTTAGGCCTTCTTTCAGCCTTTTTGACACCAACGTTGACACCAACGCAGCTCGAAGGGACTTTTTAAGACAGAGCGGCCTCCATAGCAGCGGCAGTTTGGTCTCCCATGCCTGGCAAGACATGCGAGTAGCGGTCCAGCGTCATTGCTACTGAGGCGTGACCTAGCAGGTCTTGCACCAACTTGGGATGGTGACCCCGAGAAAGTAGCAGTGTGGCGCACGTGTGGCGTAGGTCGTGGAAACGTATGTCTGGCAGCCCCACTTTTTTGAGAAGCGGCTTGAACGAGGCCGTGGCAAGATTACGGAAGTCTAGCGGCTTACCGGTGGTTGTGGAGAAGACTAGGTTGTTGCTTTGCCAAAGACTTCCTGCCTTGAGCCGTTCGATATTCTGAGCTGCCCTGTGCAGCTTAAGCGCTTCGACAGCCTGCCGCGTGAGTTTTATGCTGCGGCCCTTCCCGTTCTTCGGCGTGGTGAAGGTAGGACCGGACCTGGCTCGGGATTTGGTGCGTCTAACGCGCAAGGTCACTGTATCGAAGTCTACGTCTTCCCACGTGAGACCCAAGAGTTCTCCCACCCTGAGTCCTCCAGTAACCGCTAGCACGTAAAGGGCTTCAAGCCGAGTCCCGTGAGCCGCCTTTAAGAGCAGCTTGGTCTGCTCCGCATCCAAGGGGTGCATGTCCTCTGGGTTAGGTTTCGGGGGTGTGACAGCCTTGCAAACATTGCGGGACACGGCTCCCCATTGGGTGGCCTGCTCCAGAGCCTTGTGTAGAATACCGTGCATCAGGCGGACAGTGCCCGGTGCTAGCCCATCATCCAGTTTGGACTGGTAGAAGTATTGTAAGTGGTTGGGTGCCAGCGTCTTGAGCTTCTTATGGCCCAACGCTGGTTTTATATGGTTACGGATTATCCGCTCGTAACTCTCGAAGGTCGAAGGCTTGGCGTAACCTTTGATTTCGAGATTATACACTTGATGCACGGTAGTCCCGCTTCTGCTAGCATGGCTGGGTGCAAAGATTTGTATCTCGGGCCTATTGGATTCTGGGGTTTGCTGGCAATATACACTGGGTTGTGTCCACAGGGCCGGGGCTAGTGATAGCCGGGGCAGCTACAACATATGCCATTGTGCAGCAAGCACCCTGGCCGCTTCTTATAGTCATTTTCATTGGTGGATTCCTCACTGTAGTTGGGGCAATCAACTACTTTGCAAATTGGCGTACTGCACATCGTACCCAGCTAGCCGCTAGGGATTCTGGCCTCGTTGTCAACGCGAATCACATAACTAACCTCACGGTGATGCACCCTCAACAAATAGAATCTCCTGTTGAGGGCTCTGAGACATCTTCTAACAATAGGCCGCCAGCAAGTTCGTCTTCTGAAGCTTCTGGCTACCCGCCTCCTCAAAAGCTAGCTCCAGAAATAGCGTCTAGGCCATACCTAAATGGCCTAGCGCTTCGCATTACAGATTTGGAGCCAGGTAGCTCCGAGATTCGGAATAGGATTCTAGAGGATTGTTATGTCTATGGCCCAGCTATCCTGCTTCTTGCTGAACGGACTCAATTTGTCGATTGTGAGGTTATTGGAGGTGCGGAGGCAGTGCTATGGGATATAGGAGGTCGGATGCGCCTAACTGGGCAGATAGCAGTAACCGCTTGCTTGTTTGAACGTTGTACGTTTGTGAGAATTGGATTCGCTGGGCTACCGGAAATCATTGAACAACTCCGGGCGGGATTAGAGGATACCAATTTTGACTGAACCAAGCGCCCCGACTTCAACCCTCAAGGCTAGACAAACAACTCGTAACGATTCTGTCTGCGTAGTAAACTCACGGCGACATGTTCAACTTCCAAGGCTTTCCTCGTAGCCCTTCTTCACAAACTCCATTGATGTGAAATACAGGCTGTACGTAGATGAAGTTGGGAATTCTGACGTAAAGGCGACGAAGAATCCCAATCAGCGATATCTTAGCCTTACTGGTGTTGTCTTCGAACTAGGCTATGTCAAAGATGTTGTGTTTCCTCGCTTGGAGGAACTGAAGTGGGAGTACTTTAACCACCATCCCGATACACCCATAATCCTTCACCGTAAGGAGCTAGTGAACAAGAAACGTCCTTTCCATATCCTTGAGACCCCCGACATCGAGAAATCGTTTAACGACCATCTATTTGGCTTGATGAAAGGGCTCGACTACATGGCTTTGACTGTTGTTATCGATAAGTGGGAGCACGTGGAAAGATACCAGGAGTGGCGTTATGACCCTTACCATTATTGCTTGACGGTTTTGCTGGAAAGATATGAACGCTGGCTCAAAAGGCGAGATGCCGTGGGCGATATCATGGCTGAAGCTAGAGGTAAAAAAGAAGACCGAAGACTAACAGCAGAGTTCACCAAGATATAGGAAAACGGTACGCTGTTCATTAGGGCGAACAGAGTACAGGAACGTATTACCAGCAA
>JAFAPF010000439.1 GCA_019247245.1 Rubrobacter sp.
TGCCGCACTCTTGGCGTACGTGAAAGGCGACGCGCGTACGAGACGCCACCTCTTGGTGCGGATGATACGGGATCTCAGGCTCCGCGGGTTCGGCAGGATCGAAGCGGTCGCTAGCGACCTCGGGCTACCACAGCATGTCCCGACACGGTTTCTGTTGGAGAGCGGTTGGAAGCCAGTACGCTGGGGCCAGCGTGCGGGGCGTCCCTACACGCTGATGCGCACCGACTTTGGAAGCATTGTCGAGGTCGGGGAACTAGCCCGCACGTTTGTGGGACGGGTTAAGCTGCCGATACTTAAGACGCCGATGCCTCAAGGTACTCCGGCATCTGCCCTCGCATCTGTAGCGGTCAAGGCGTCAGAACAGCGGTCTTAATGGCCGAAGCGCCTCCAGGGGTCGTGGCCCTGACCTCTAGCATCTCCCGATCTTCTGGCAGCACAGCTCTTGGGCCAACCTCGCTGTTCTCGTCAGGGGTTGGTGGAGAAAGATCGATCTCGAACTCGACGGTCGCTACCTCCTTTGGCGCCACGTTTTCCGTAGTCGCCCAGTAGTAACGCGTACCAGGCCTAGTGGTGTTCTCGGAAGCAACAACGAGCGCAAGGTTTACTATAGGAAGCTCCTCATCATCACCGTTCTCCACGTCTACAGCAAGCCTTTGGTCAGGGCCCATCTTCAGTTCTTCCAACCGATCTTGGGGGAGCTTCAGCACGAGAGCGGGACCCGGGGACCCGGGAGCCGAGGGATCGGTTTGGGGGATGGGGTCGCTAGTCACCGGAACACCGCCGAGGCTGGCGAGCAGTAAGAACGCACTGGCAGTCGCCAAAACGGCTACCGATGCGCCCAGAATCCCCAGAGCGAGGCCTCTCAACCCTCAGATCCCCTTCTGCTGCCAGTGAGATTCTCTACCGGCACCTCATAGAGGTTGTAGAAGGCAGACGAGAGGCTCTTCGCTGGGTCGTCGTATACCTCGGTGCCATAGAAGGCGCCGCGGGCGACAAGCACCACGGAGCGGCCATTCGGGAACCAGGCGAGGTCGCGGGGGTTGGTCTTTATTTCCATGTTTTGATTGGCTGTGGCTACTCCCAAGGTGTCCGAAGTGACGTCCAAGACGTATAGGTTAGTCGGGGAGCCAGGGTTCCTGCGACCCACAACCGCCAATCGGTCCCCGTCCGGCGAGACACTGATGCTTGAGGCTACAAAACCTTCGCCGACGCTGCGTACCAGCTCAGGGATACCCGAGTCTTCTGGCACACGGTAGAGGGCGTACAAAGTCGTGTCCCTGTTGTGCTCTACTTCGGCGGTGTCAACCTTACTAGCCACGAAGTAGACACCTCTAGAGGTCCACTGAGGTGCCCCCAGAATCTCCATCCCCTTCGGCAGACTGGCCAAGCTAGTGGCTTGGCCCTCCGAGAATCGGTAAACCTGTATCTCGTATCGGCCTGTCCCCTGATCCTCGGTGGCTCGGCTCCCCGTCTCGTCTACATCGCGCTGTACAGCCAGGACTAGCTGGCTTCCGTCCGGCGAGACGGATAGACTGGTGACGTAGCCCTCAATGTTGTCTAGATAAACCTTTGGGGGCTCCTCCAAGCCCCCTAGAATCATCGGCCTACTCCTCAACGGCTCCTCGGGAGACTCTGCCGCAGGGGGGGATGTTACTACGGCGGCAAAAACGGCCTGGCTGCCAGGTGCCGCACCCGTGGCCCCGATTCTATCGTCGAGCGTGCGAATGTTAGAGTAGTCCTCTGGCGGCGCAACGAAGAGTGAGCTTAGAGCGGGTTTCGTCTCCACGCCCTGGGTTTGTGTTTCGTTTTTCGAAGCGGAAACTGCCAGGCTTCCATCGGGGAGCCACTCAGCACTCTCGGCACCGAGGTCGCTCGCGGTTCTGCGGCGGAAGTCCTGGCTGTAAAGTGGCTTTTCGACCGCATAACCGTCGAGGATAAAGGCCACTCTATCACCGGAGGGGTTGACGCGCGGCGAGCTCTTGTTACCGGGTCCGAAGCTTAAGGTGCGCACTCCCGAACCGAGGCTGAAGCCTGCAGTCAGCCCTACTGACGTAGGGGGTATTACGACTACCTCCTGAGCGTCCTCCGAGAGGAGCCCACATCCGGTTGGTGCAAGCACCGCGACGAAAGCGAGCATTAGCGCCACTGAGAAGAGTTGCTTGACGGATGCCAAGACTCCTTGAGAAGCATTGCTAAAGTGCATAGTTGTTTACAGAGCGGGGGAGAGGAGCTTTGGGAAGTCGGACATCGAACGTAGAGCCTACACCTACTTCGCTACTAACAGAGAGGTGCCCACCGTGCAGCTCGACTATCTGCTTGCTGATAGCGAGTCCTAGCCCACTGCCTCCGGTAGTCCGTGAGCGATCCTTGTTGACCCGGTAGAATCGATCGAACAGGTTCGGGAGATCCTCTTCAGGAATACCGACCCCTGTGTCCGAGACGCGCACCGTCGCGAAGTCAGGGTCTTCCAGTACGCATACACCCACTCGTGCGCCAGGGTCGGAGTACTTGATCGCGTTGTCGAGAAGGTTGAGCAAGACCTGATAGATCTTCTGCGCGTCGCAAAGGCAGCGGTGTTCAACGCTGGAGATCCCGTCTTCAGTATCATAGCGAAGCTCGATGCCGAATCTCTTAGCTTTGGTTTCGATGCTTTCCAGGGCGTTTCTTATAACCTCGTCTAGGTCGGTCGGCGCTGCCTCCAGAGCGTACTGACGGGAATCTATCTGGGCGAGGGTGAGAAGTTCCTCAACCATTCCTCTAATGCGCTTGAGCTCTTGATCAGCAAGCTCTAAGGCCCGATGCTCCAAAGGGTCCAGCCTGTCCCGCGCCCGTCCCATGAGATCCACAGCACTCTGTATCGTCGTCAAAGGTGTGCGTAACTCGTGGGAGATATCCGAGACGAAGTCGGTCTTAGCCTTCTCTAACGACCTATGCTCGGATATATCTCGCACCGCCAAGATGGCCCCACCGGCCACAGGATCATCGTTGATGGAGCTTTTCGTATGTCCATCTCCTTCGTAGGTATTCATACGGGCGGCGTAAGCCCAATAGGTCTTCTCGCCGACCTCTACCTCCCGGACAGCGCTGCCGGTGGCAAAGGCTTCGCGCAGGCAGGTGAGGATGCCTGTGGGTACTCCAAGCTCTGAGATTCGGTACCCGAAGGAGGCCGGTTCAACGCCGAGCATCTGGGCAGCCGCGGGGTTGACCATCGTCACGTGTTCTTCGGTATCGGTAGCGATGATCGCCTCTGGAGAGGCCCCCAAAACGGCCTCCAAGCGAGATTTTTGGTGCTGCAGCTCACCCACGTAGTGTTGGAGTTCTTCAGCCATATAGTTGAAGGCTCGAGCCATCTGACCAAGCTCGTCATTGCTCTTTACAGGCACGAAGCTGTAGTCGCCGGAGGCCACCCGAATCGCCGCGTCGCGAGTCTCGGAGAGTGGCCGCGAGATCTGGCGTGCCAGGATCAAGCTTCCCAATCCAGCCAAAAGCACGCTCATCCCGATGGCTCCAAGGATGCCGTACCTAAGGAAAGCTAACGTCTTTTTCAATCCGTCCTCGGGAGATTCGTACACGAGTGTACCTTGTACGGTCCCGTCTGTTCCCGAGAGCGGCCAGATGGCTACATGGCGCGGAGAACCACCTCCGAATGTGCCACTGTCCAACGATACGAGTCGACCCTCGCCTCGCGAAGATTTTTTGGCCTTCTCCAAAACCTCCTCGTTGAGGCTGAGCCGCTCGTAGGCTTCATCCGGAGACACAGGACGGCCCGTACTGTCCCTGGCGGCCAAAGGCTTTCCATCTGTACCTACGTAGAGCACCCCAAGCCCTGTTGGGTCGGCCACCGACCGAACTAGCTCCTCAGCATAGGTTTCAGGAGTGGGAAAGGCCCCATTCTTGGGATCGCGTAGGGCCTCCAGGAATACCCCAGCACCTGCGTTTGCCGTGCGCGAGCGCTGGATTAGCGAGGCGGTCTCTTCCTCGAATAGCCTATTTTCCGCAAAGTAATAAAATGCGAGCCCAATTACGAGGCTCGTCGTTGCCGAAATACCGACAAGCGCAGCGAATACGCGTGCTCTGAAGGAGAGCGGCAAGTGGTGCTTTTTACGGCCTCTCTTAACCACTTGACAATCCCCTGGCGCGCTTGCAAACGTCGATGCTGGCGCTGAAGAAGGTGGGGCCGAGGGCGTGCACGTGTAGCCCTAGGCGCTCTTGGAGGAATCGTTCGCCAGTAGGCGGGCCGCCCGGTAACCGACGCTCGGAACGGTCTGGATGATGCGAGGCGCCCTGGGATCGTGCTCAACCTTGGCGCGCAGTCTGGAGATGTGAACATCGATATAACGACTCGCCAGGTAGTGTGACCCCGTCGAAACGGCTTCGGACATCTGAGCCCGTGTGAAGGCCCGACCCGGACGCTTCAAGAGGAGCGCAAGTATCTTGAACTCCGTAGGGGTTAGCTCTAGAGGCTCGCCGTTTTTAGTCACTGTGTAGCCGTTAGGGTCGAGCTCTAAGGGACCAAGCTTCAAGGTTCCGTCTCGGTTTCTGCCTTCTTGCCGCCCGAATCTTCTTAAAATGGCCCGGATGCGTGCTAAGAGCTCCTTGGTGTCGAAAGGTTTGGTGATGTAGTCGTCCGCTCCAAGCTCCAAGCCTACGACTTTATCGACCGACTGGCTCTTTGCCGTGAGCATTACTACCGGAACATCGCTCTTTTCACGGATCTTCTTCAGCACCTCGAAACCGCTAATCTTGGGCAGCATGACGTCTAAGACCACAAGATCCAATCGCTCGCGCCCAAGCTCCTGTAAGGCCTCCATCCCTTCGACTGCCGTTACTACCCGATACCCCTCCGACGAGAGTACAATGGACATGACCTCCAATAGTGCCGCGTCGTCGTCGACCAGTAAAATCGTCTCTTCCAAAAACCCCATACCTCCTCGAAAAACTGCCGGGTTCCCCGCTCCGACAGCTCAACCCGCGCTCGCAAATTCCCATTATACTCCCAGTCTTGTTCTTGGGCCCGTGCAAAACTTGAATGTGATACACTCAAATTTTATAATCTGTATAACTCAAATGTTGGATTACCTCTAGAGAAGGAGCCGTATGAGCAAGAGTATAGGGATAGATCTTGGTACGACGAACAGCTGTGTTGCGGTTTTGGAGGGGGGTGATCCGGTAGTCATCACTAACTCGGAAGGGGAGCGGACGACGCCTTCTGTAGTAGCGTTCGACAGGCGGAGTGGGGAGCGGCTGGTCGGACAGCTGGCCCGCAGGCAGGCAGTAACGAACCCGGAGCGCACGATCTACTCGATAAAGCGCTTCATGGGTCGCCGCTTCAAGGACGTTGAGTCCGAGACCCGGCGCGTAGGGTACGAGGTTATCTCCGGTCCCGGTGGGGACGTACGCGTGCGTGGTGACGAGAAAGAGTACTCGCCACCGGAGATCTCTGCGATGATTCTTCAGAAGCTCAAGAGGGACGCCGAGGAGTACCTCGGCGAGGAGGTCACCGAGGCGGTCATCACGGTGCCAGCGTACTTTGAGGACGCCCAGCGCCAGGCTACCAAGGATGCTGGCAGGATCGCCGGTCTGGATGTTAAGCGAATCATCAACGAGCCGACCGCTGCCTCGTTGGCTTATGGCCTCGACAAGGAGCATGAGCAGACGATTCTCGTATTCGACCTCGGTGGTGGTACCTTCGATGTCTCCATACTCGAGCTCGGCGAGGGCGTTTTCGAAGTAAAGGCCACCAGCGGCAACAACCACCTTGGTGGCGACGACTTCGACGCCAAGGTCGTCGAGTGGATTGTCTCGGAGTTCAAGAAGGCTGAAGGTATAGACCTCTCGAAGGACAAGATGGCGACCCAGCGCCTCGTCGAGGCGGCCGAGAAAGCCAAGAAGGAGCTTTCCTCGACGACAAGCACATCCATTAACCTGCCGTTCATCACGGCCGACGCGAACGGGCCCAAGCATCTCGACCTTACGCTTACTCGGGCGCAGTTCAACAACCTGACTGCAGACCTTATCGAAGCGACGGCCGGCCCGGTGCGACAGGCGATGGAGGATGCAGGCCTCAAAGCGGGGGAGGTCGACCAGGTGATACTCGTCGGCGGATCTACCCGCATGCCTGCGGTGCAGGAGAAAGTAAAGGAGCTCACCGGCAAGGAGCCCCACAAGGGCATCAACCCCGACGAGGTCGTCGCCGTAGGCGCTGCGATCCAGGCCGGCGTGCTGGCTGGTGAGGTGAAGGATGTGCTGCTCCTCGATGTTACACCGCTCTCTTTGGGAATAGAGACAAAGGGTGGGGTGTTTACCAAACTCATCGAGCGGAACACGACTATACCTACGCGTAAGAGCGAGGTATTTACAACTGCCGACGATAATCAAGGTTCGGTTGAGATCAAGGTCTACCAGGGCGAGCGCGAGATGGCAGCGTATAACAAGCTCATCGGAAACTTCCAGCTTGTAGGCATTCCTCCTGCGCCGAGAGGTATACCCCAGATCGAGGTTGGGTTCGACATTGACGCGAACGGTATTGTTAACGTGGGGGCGAAGGACCTTGGCACGGGCAAGGAGCAGCGGATCACGATCACGGCTTCGAGCGGCCTCTCGGATGCGGACATCGAGCAGATGGTCCGTGACGCAGAGGCACACACCGAGGAAGATAGGCGCCGCCGTGAGGAAGCCGATGTCCGCAACAATGCCGACAACTTGGTGTACTCCATCGAGCGCTCCATGAAGGAGGTTGCCAACGGAAAGCTCGATAGTGCTACCAAAGAAGAGATAGAGCAGGCCATAAAGGAGACCAAGGAAGCCCTTGCCGGCGACGATATAGAGGAGATAAAGCGCAAGCAGGAGGCCCTTCTGACCGCCTCTCACAAGCTCTCCGAGGTTCTCTACCAAGACGCCCAGCAGCAGGGAGGGGCCGGCGATGCGGGCACCACGACGAATCCCGACGACGTGGTCGAGGACGCCGAGATCGTGGACGAGGACGAAGAGAAGAGAAGGAAGTAGTAGCAGAACTAACTTTCGAGAGGGCGGCCGGCGGGGGCGACTATCCCCGCCGACCGTCTACCAACAGGAGGTATAGGGGAGTCTTGAGCAGCGAAGAGCAGCACCGTTGGGAAGGGGAGCCGCTCGGGGAGGGGGCTTCTCCTCGGGAGGATACTTCTTCGCAAGAGGAGAGGTCTGAGCTTCGAAAACAGCGTGGTGAGGAGGCTCCTCCGGCCGAGCAGGTGGTCCCCGAGCCGCTCGAGTTGGGAGAGGATCTCGGCGTGCCGGAGGTTGAGGGCGAGGAGGAAGAGCCGGAGACGGACCCCGAGGAGGAAGCCGAGATAGCGCGGGAGGAGATACTGGCCCTCGCGGAGGAGCTGGAGGCCGTCCGTGAGGAGAGGGATGAGTACCTGGAGAACGCGCGCCGTATGAAGGCGGAGCTCGATAACTCGCCCAAGCGTCAGGAGAGGGAGCGCGCCCGCCTCGTCCAGCTGGCCTCCGAAAGGCTCATAAGGGAGCTTCTGCCCGTCCTGGACAACCTGGAGCGGGCTTTGGAGGTCGAGGGGGATATCCGGGAGGGCGTCCAGGCCACGCGCGACCAGCTCGTCGCCGTCCTCGGACAGGAGGGCCTCGCCCCGGTCGCCTCCGACGGCGAGAGCTTCGACCCCGCTGTCCACGAGGCGGTTATGGGCCAGCCCTCCGAAGAGCACGAGGAAGATACCATCATCCAGACCCTCGAGCGCGGCTACGTCCTGAACGGCAAACCCATACGTCCGGCCAAGGTTATAGTTTCCAAGCAGGTTTAAGGATGGAGACGAAGGATCTATACCGGGTTCTGGGGGTTTCCAAGGGGGCGTCTCAGGATGAGATCCGACGCTCCTACCGCAAGCTGGCCCGCAAGTACCACCCGGACGCCAACCGGGAAGATCCGAAGGCCGAGGAGCGCTTCAAAGAGGTCCAGCAAGCCTACGAGATCCTCTCAGATCCGGAGAAAAGGCGGGAATACGACGAAGGTCCCCGTGCCTACTTCGGCGGCGCCGGAACCTCCCCGGGCGGCACCGGCGGCCGCACTAACGTGAACTTCTCCGACTTCTCGGACTTGTTCGGCAACTTCGGGGACATCTTCGGCGGCGCCACGCGTAGCGGGCCGCAAGCCACCCGTGGTGAGGACGTAACTATAAGTGTAAACTTAAAGTTTAAAGATGCGCTAGAGGGGATCACCACCCGCATCGCGGCTCCGATCGAGGAGGTGTGTGAGGGGTGTCGGGGGGTGGGAGCGGCGCCCGGGACGGCGCCGCGGGTGTGCCCGGAGTGTTCGGGGCGTGGGGTCAGGAGCCGGGACCAGGGTTTCTTTGCCCTCTCGGAGCCATGCGGGCGGTGCGGGG
>JAFAPF010000452.1 GCA_019247245.1 Rubrobacter sp.
TCGTTGGTTATGCGCTGGAAGTTGAGCCAGGCCGCCTTGCCAGGATGGCTCATTTGGTTTATCAGCGAATTGTCGTCGAGATAGGACCCGAAGATATTCTCCAGGAGTGCGATGCTCTCGTCGGGCCCAAGCTGATCGAAGCCCAACCCCTTCCAGGTTTGCGGGGAACACTCGGCGATGAAGGTACTGGTATCGTCGTTGAAGTGGTAAGCGTGGCACCAGATCCAGCCCGCGCTCGTCTCCTCGAAAGCTAAGGTGAAGGCGTCGAACACCTTGTGAGTGCCGAGCCAGATGTACTTGTTCTGGCCCACGTCGACGTTTGTTTGGAAATGGTTGGCGTGGAGATGACGCAGCCGACTGTTCATACCGTCGCAGGCGACGATCAGGTCGGCGTCGGCGAATTCAGACGAATCTTTGGCCTCGTGTTCGAAGCAAATTTCGACACCAAGATCTATCGCACGCTTGGCTAGAATGTCGAGCAGACGTCTGCGACCAGTACTTAAGATGTAAGAGTCCCTAAACCCCACTTGCTTACCCTGGACGTACAACCTGTTAGGATAACACTGCACAGAACTCTGGCGTATTTCATCCGCGCTCTCGACGTCGTTACTGTACAGGTTGTAGAACAATTTGTCGCTGAAAACCACGCCCCATCCATAGGTAACCCCGGCGGGATTGCGTTCGACAACGGTGATATCATGATCGTTGCTGCGCAACTTCGCCAAGGTAGCGAAATACAGACCCGCTGGTCCGCCGCCGACACAAACGATTTTCATGTACTGTTGCCTACCCCGTACAAAAGTTCGGCGAGTTCGTCGACTGTGGGACGCCTCGCAGGTTCGGAATCGAGGCATCGATCCACCGCCGTCGCGAAGGTGTTGGGAACGCGCCGATGGCTACGAACGGGGTCAGCCCGGCGTTCGAGCTGCTGATACTTTTCTCCGGCCTCAGCTTCGAATGGCGGCTTGCCGGTAGCCGCGTGGAAGAGTACTACGCCTATACCCCACACGTCGGTCGCCTCGGTAAGCACAGCCCCACTGCACTGTTCGGGAGCCATGTACTGGCGGGTCCCCATACCTCTACCACGAGCCCGCCCCGGCCGCTGGGCGATGCTGAGGTCGATCACCTTGGCCATGCCCGCGGTGGCGAGGATGTTGGAGGGCTTCAGGTTCAGGTGTAGGAGGCCCTGGCGGTGGAGGTAATGCATCGCCGAGCATAGGTGCAATCCCAGAAAGACTATATTGGAGAGAGAAAGGCGCCGCCGGCGATGAGTGTAGATCAGATAATCCAGAGTTTCTCCGGGGAGCATCTCTAGGATCACCACCGGGCACGGGTTTTCGATAACCTCGTAGGCTCGTACGATATGAATGTGTGTGAGTCGCTTGAGGGTTTCCCCCTCCGAGAGCAGGCTGTCCCGTGCCCTCTGATTCTCGATGTAATCTGCACGCAAAACCTTGGCCATGCATCTGCATGCTCGTTCCTCACTCCAGACGTCGTAGATATCGAGGACTCGCCTACGGTTTATGTGCATGATGACTCTATAGTCTGGCGCAAGAAGCTCCCCGTCTCCTAACGGTGGAGCTACTTCATATCCGAAACTATGCCCCGTTTGGTTGTCTTCGCTCACAGCTCTCCAATTTTTGCGCCACTACGAACAGGTCTTTCCCCTTGATGGTACTCCGGAAGAAGAACTAATAAATTAGGTGCCATTGATATAATTGCTGAAAAAGGTATCAATCCACATACGCTTCTTCAGAGAATACAGTCGAATGTAAAGCTCTCAGACCATTTTGTATACCTCATCCTTATACTTCCTGACCCACTCTTACTTCCTGACCCACTCTTGAAGTGGGGTTTGTTTTCTTGTTCACGTGTCATTTTATCCCTCCTTATGCAGGTTTCCTAAGAGCCTGTTTGGTAAGGTTCACGCTCACCTCGCCAGCGCTTAAGTATAAGGCGGATCATAGGCACCTTAATGTACGTCTCGCTAGTCTGCACCTTCCGCTCGTAGTCTGTGCTTAAACGACAGTTCCGCATCAACCATCCAAGCATCCGCTCCAAAGTCCATCTCTGTGAGCTAGGACGTCGAAGCCTTCGGTATCTGCGCTGCGCTCGACGATCTTTAGAGTTCCCATCTCTCCTGCTCTCTTTGCACCAGCTCTGGCCAACTTCTCTCCCGCGTTGTACGCCCCATCTGCCCAGATCTTCTTCAACCGGGGCAAAAGTGGCTTTAGCCCGGCTAAAAGACATTGCGCCCCGACCCTATCTTATTGTGCGTCCGCTGAGGTGAGGTAAACCAACAGCGGAAAAGACCCAAAAGGTATCCCCACCAGGAGGAGGTGCCGCTTGCGCCCTTTGACATTCTTCTTGTGAGCGTCGTAGCTGCTTGGGTGAGCTAATCCTTCTGTGGTGTTGACGCTCTGGGAATCTATGATAGCCGCCGTCGGTTGAGGATCCTTGCCCACCGCCTTCCTCTAGGCTGCATGCACGACCTTGCCTTGAAGAGCTCATGCCACAACCCGCTTCTTAAGCGCAACCTTCTCTGAAATGGGTAGTAAACGGTAGAATGGGAGGAAAGTCGTGGG
>JAFAPF010000301.1 GCA_019247245.1 Rubrobacter sp.
CTGCTGGGGCTTTGGGTGCTGGCCTTAGCGGTCTTCTTGTGGCGCAACGCTGGCACAACGCCAAATTCATAAGAGCCCGTAGGGCACGCTGCAGTAAGCAGGATACGAGGTCTGATGGAACCTGCAGCAGATCAGCGATCCAGCACTCCGGCTGAGCACAATTGACTCAAGGAATGACGAAGCGCAGATCTATCGAGCTACGTTACGCTGTTTTTGCTCCTTTCCAAACGCGCGCTTTCTGGCTGCATACCAGCCTGTACCAACCCGGGTGCAATACCGTTACAGCAAAGTTAGCCGCGCTTTGGTATATGCTTGCCCTGGCTTTGATGAGGAACCATCTTATGCCGTGGGTGCTGGTGTGGATGAGGTCGGCGCGTGACACTCAAAGGCCGAGAGCTGGGTAGTGCCAAACACCGTTACGGTAGTAGGAGTGTCACAGGTTTGTCCGTCGGCTATCATGCCTTTGCCCGCGGGAGTACAGGTCCCTGAGGGAGCTGTGTAAGGGGTGCCAGTGCACGACAGGGTACCTCCAGGATCGGGCACCGTATAACTATCCGCCTTCTGGGCGGGAACAAAGACATTGGTCGTCGCTGGAGCAGGGGCGCTTTGCTGCGGAGCAGCAGGTGCAGTAGTCCCCCCTACTCCTTGCTGCGCGACGGCAGGAACGCTGCTCGCTAACACCATCGCCAGCACCGCAGCCAGCACCATCAACTTCTTCCTCAACTTCTTCCCTCCTTTTTCTCAACAACCCCGGCGAACCGCCGTTGATCTGTTCTTGTCTTACCTGAAACTACTACAAACGTTCTAAACGGTCAAAGAGGATGAGTTTACCCCCCTGCATAGAAGATGACCAAAGGAGTAGTCCGCGCTAGCGTTTAGGAGCGCGGAAAAGAGAAGAAGAAGACGATCAATACCAGAAGCAACATTACAACCAAGCCACATCCCACAAACTGGATTCTCTGCCACATCCTTTGACCTTCTCCCTTGTCCTTTCCTTCTTCTATGCTCAGCATTCTGGCTGATGCAGTCAGCACGTAGTAGATCACCCTCGTACCAGGAAATAGGGTGTCTTCTTCGGCGCCCTCACGCAGGTGGAATCGCCCCGCTATCACGGACACGCTTCGACTGCCCACGGCAGTCGCTCGCATTCTACCCCTCCTCAAAGGCTAACGTTTTGTAGCCCAAAGCCGAGAGCAGCCTCCCCTGGTAACGCTCCAGCCTTCCGACGTGGGTAGCCTGTTCCTGGGAGAGGATTAGGTACGGGCAGGGGAAGATAGATCCAGCTAACGTAGAGCCAGTGGATTTTTCAGCCCATCCTGCCCTGACACATACGCCGTCACGGAGGGGTCGCGAGCGGCACACTGCATTTCTTAGGGTGTTTGTCTCACCCGGACAAACGTGGGATTTAGCGTCCTAGCGCTCCTTCGAGGAAAGCCGCTAAGGCGTCCTTGCCTCCCGCTATAAGCGGCAAGCCATGAGCGAATAGTAGATGCTCGAAGCGCTGCCCAAGCAGGCGGTGCAGCGATTCTCCAAGCTCCCGTTTAACCCCCTCCGGATCATCGCCCAGCAGGAAATCAGGGACGAATCCTAGCGATCCGTCATCAAGGCGTATTAGCCCGTCGGCAAAGGCTAGCGCTCCCCCGCTTGCATCTACTAGGTAAAGCGCCGTCTCCTCAGGACAGAGGGCCCCAACCTCAAGCGCTACTATGTTAGGCGCAACCTCCTCGCCAAAGGAGAACCCTTTCACCTCAGGCCCGCCCGCGAACTCGTGCAACCCGGCTTCGTGACAGAATACGGGGCAGCCAAAGGCCTCCTGAAAGCGCCCGCTGTGGCGGTAGTGGTGACGGTTGGTGAGCAGTATCATCCTGGGCTTCCTGCCCTCAAACCACCCTAATCCCCCACCAGGTACTCTCGGATCGATCAGGGCGCGAGAGGGCTCATAGTAGTAGGAACTAACCTCCTGGCGGATACGCTCGTGGAAGGTTGTCCAGTGAAACAGCCCGGGAAGAATCTCTTCGATAGTCTTTACCTCCTCCTGATCCAGATGCCCATTATAAAGTAGCCGAGCGGATCCAAAGCTCGGCGCCGTTAGCAGACAGGGACGAATGCTCTCCAAGAAACGCTAATAGAAAATCGCCATTACAATAACGGGGTGGTGAAGACAACGCGGATCAGGGCATACGAAGCGAAGGATACCCCCGAGCTCACGCGGCTTTTCTACGAGACGGTGCGGTCGGTGAACCGTGCGGAATACTCAGAAGAGCAGGTGGAAGCGTGGGCGCCGGAGGTGCCCAACGCGGAAGGGTGGCATGCCCGCATGCTCGACCGCCGAACGCTGGTGGTTGAAGAAGGTGGCGAGGCGGTCGGCTTCGCCGAGCTGGAGGGCAACGGGCACCTCGACATGTTCTACCTGCGCAAGGACGCCGTGGGCCGAGGCGTTGGTCGGCTGTTCTACCAGGCGGTAGAGCGAGAGGCCCGAGGTCGAGGCCTCGAACGGATCTTCACCGAGGCAAGCCTCACGGCCCGCCGTTTCTTTGAGCGCCGCGGCTTTCACGCCCTGCGCGAGCAGACGGTCTCGCGGCGAAAGGTGGCGATTACGAACGTCGCTATGGAGAAGCGCTTACCGCCGTGCCACGGAGAAGGAGAACAAGACGTCCCCCTGTACAACGGCCAGAACATGCTAAGCCTACGTAGCAGCGACCCGGACAGGTACTAGTAGGCACAGAAAGGAGTCTGAGTAGATGGCCCACACATCCTCGGGGGGAAGAGCTTTTAAGAGGGCTGCGCTGCTCGGCGCGGTCGCCGGGGTACGCTCCATGACGGCACCGGCGCTCCTTAGCCGGGCCGCATCTCGCGGTGATGTTGCCGGTATCGGGGGTACACCGTTCGCTGCTCTCGCATCCCCGAAAGTCAGGCGGGCCCTCGCTCTGCTGGCCATCGGCGAGGCGGTAGGCGACAAGTTCCCCAACGCACCGGACAGGACCTCAATCCCCGGTCTGATGGGGCGGGTCGGCTCTGGGGCCCTCGTCGGGGCCGCGCTGTTCACCTCCGAGGGACGTAAGGGCACAGCCGGGGCCGCGATGGGGCTGCTCTGCGCGGTGCTTGCGGCCTACCCTTCTTATTACCTGCGCGTTGGGGCGACTGAGCGACTCGGGGCCAGGAACTGGACCGCGGGTCTGGTTGAGGACGCCCTCGCCCTGAGCACGGGCCTGCTAACTCTGCGAGGTGAGAGGTAGCGGTCCGGATATTGTCTGTGGTGCCATCCCTTGGAGGGCTCATAGCAGTAGGAACTAATCTCCCGGTGGATATGCTCGTAGAGGTAGATGAAGCAGATCCAAAGATCCGCATCTTTAAGCAGACAGAGACAAGCTAGATACAGTTGGAAGATTGGTCTCTCTACACCTCCCAACCAACTAGTTCTTCTGCCCGCCGTGCGTATAACCGCGATGGCGTCACCGTGAGGGCTAGGTTTCGTAGCCCGCCTAGGAGGGGATTTTCGAGCTGCCCGAGCTTCTGAAGATGAGGTTGACGAGATCTTGGCAGACCCTGCTCTCATAGAGGCGACCTATAGCGGGTTGCAATGATGTTGGACCAGGTTATGCTCTTTTTGGAATGGTGTGCTTGATGGGTGTCCCCTATCTTCCCGTGCAGCTCTTCTAACGAAGCATCTATACGCCGCAATGAGGAATGGTCCAATATCACTGCAAAGCGCTGTATGAGCAGCTGAGGAATGACTTCTCTTCTAATAAGCTAGAGCCAACGCCACCCCCTAGCGCCGCTCAGTAGAAGTTTGCCAGCTCCTATCAACAGCTAACGACACAGTACACAAAGCTACTACCAAGGGCTTTTCCGGGAACTCGCCTCACTGCGCAGGCTCCTCACCCAAGCCAGCCCTTCCTCGGAAGAGAAAGTAACCTAACCATGCTATCGCTGCAGCCATAACAATAAACTCCCCTCCGCTTAAATGGATGACGAGGTTGATCGCAGCACCAACCATTAGCAGTATGGCCGCTACGCGTGGATAGATGCTAGCCCTATACATGGCCAGAGCAAACAAAAACCAGCCTATCGAAGATAAGATCGGAAG
>JAFAPF010000307.1 GCA_019247245.1 Rubrobacter sp.
GACGCTTCAGCGAAGCCCAGGTTGACGAGGCCGTCAGGAAGTACCTCCTCACCCTTTGGAACACCTACTCCTTCTTCGTCACCTACGCTCGCATCGATGGCTTCGACCCGAATGAAGACTACGTAGACCCGGAAAAGCGGAGCCTCATGGACCGCTGGGCCCTAAGTCAGCTGCAACTCACCGCACGCGCTGTCACCGAGAAGCTCGACGCCTACGACGTGACAGCCGCCGGTCGGGCTCTAGAAGAGTTCGTGGACGAACTCTCCAACTGGTATGTCAGGCGCAGCCGCAGGAGGTTCTGGAAGGGCGAAGACGATCTGGATAAAAAGGCTGCCCACTCCACCCTATACGAGTGCCTCGTGGCGATAGCCAAACTCAGTGCTCCCTTCACCCCGTTCGTCGCCGAGGCCCTCTACCAGAACCTCGTCGTCAACGCCTACCCCCAGGCGCCAGAAAGCGTGCATCTGGCAGACTGGCTGGAGGTGGATGAATCGCTTGTAGACGAAGAGCTTACGCGTAGGATGCTGGCAGCGCGGCGGGTCGTGGCCTTAGGACGGGCAGCCCGCAACGCGGCGGCGATAAAGACCCGCCAACCCTTGAGGGAGGTAGTAGTAGTACTAGGCGAGGCTGTGGAGGCTGAAGGGTTCCGGGAAAGCGTGGAGAGCTTAAGGGAGATCGTGCTCGACGAACTGAACGTGAAAGAGCTACATTTCGGGGAAGCCAGTAGCATCCTCCAATACGATCTCAAGCCGAACCTATCGGTGGTAGGACCCAAGTATGGAAGGCTGGTGCCAGGCCTGCGACAGGCGCTTGCGGAAGTGCCGCCCGAAGTCGGGGCGCGGGCCGCCACGGGAGAAGGGGTCCGGGTGAGCGTCAACGGGCGAGAGATCCTGCTTGGGCCAGAAGAACTACTCATCGAGCCCAGAGAGAAGGCCGGGTATGCCCTCGTGCGCGACGAGGACCTCGCGGTCGCCTTGCCTATGGAGCTGGATCGGGAACTCGCGGACGAAGGCCTGGTGCGGGAGCTCGTTCACAAGATGCAGACCCTTCGGCGGGAGAAGGGGTTCGAGATCGAAGAAACCGTCTCGATGACTATCCTGGGTAGCCCTTTGATAATCACCCTCCTCCAAAGCCCATGGGGGGAGTACTTCAAGACCGAGGTCCTCGCCCGCGAACTCAAGTTCAGTGGCTCAACAAACAGCGCTGACGGAGAATACAATAGCATTCGACTGGACGGAGAGGAGCTTCTGGTAAGCATGAAGCGGCTCGGCAAGGTCGGCTTAGGGTAGCTTTCGGCAAAAGCCTAGAGTAACGGGTACGAGCAGGGAGAAAGTCTTTCGACTCGAAGATGCGCCGACAGTATTTGGCACAACCGGCTAAGCTACTGTTTCGGAAGTCGGGTAAAGCACCGTTGAAAACGGGTATAGTGTGAGCAATAGACATCGGCAGAGAGGAAAGAGGGAGGTACAAATTGTTTGGTAGAAAGTCGCGGGCGGATAGGCTGAAAGAAGAGGCCCTTCAAAGGTCGCCAGTCCCCGGTGCCACGCTGGCCGCCGTCGGTACCACGCTGGCCACCGCTTACGGTGAGGTTAGACCCATCGTCGAGAGGGTGCTCTACGACGAAGACCTCCAGGACAACATCCGCACCTTTATCGAGTCGGCCCGCAACATCCTGGACGAGCTCTCCGGTGAGGGTCCGACCGAGATCGCCTCCAAGCTCTGGGACGACAACAAACTCCGCAAAGAGGTCGAAACGGCAGCCGAGGCAGCCGAGGAAGGGGTCAAGCGGGCACGGGGAGAGAAGGTCGGTGGAGGCGGCATTTCTTTCGGGATGCTCCTGCTGATCCTGGCCGGAGTAGGCTTCCTCTTCCTCAACCCGAAGACCGGACCGGAGGCGCGCAGGATCGCCAGAGAAGCCTTCAACACCCTCCGATCCAGAACCTAACAACACCTCCGAGTGTCACCGTATACGGCCGGTCGTAGGCGATGCAAACTGAGAATCGGAAACGCCCCCATCCGGTTAGAGCGTAGGCCCATCCCCGAGTGCCTCGATAAACAAGACCCGCAGAGCGAAAAGGTTTCACCGCGCCGTTGCACCCGATCGCGGGCACTCTCGCTCGGAACGCTATCAGGTGTGAGGATCGAAGAACCGCCACCGGGTAGAAGCGAAACCCTGCGGTTCGAAAGGCGGTAGATTGCGCTCGTTCATGGCGTGTGTCGTAGTACGTCCGGTACTCTCCATTATGATAGCGCTCTCAGTATCTTTCCTCGTCGGTTGTTCTGGCCTCTCCGGTAACCAGCGCGAGTAAACCAACGACTAAGTAGTCGATGCAAACCAGGCCATAGAAGAGCATAACCGGCTCTTTGAAGAGACTCGCGATGCCTACACAGAGGTCAAAGAAGCTGTCGAGGCCGGGGGGACCGCCTCCAAAGAAGCAGACCGCGCCACCCAGACGCGGGAGACCATGCAGGAGGCGCAAGCCAAACTCGAGGAAGCCCGCGAGCCTCTATCCAATGTTCAGGACCTCAACGTCGATCCTGAGCTTAAGGAGTACACCAGGCTCCTTTCGAACGCTTTGGACATCCAGCTCGCTGGCTAGGCCAAGGAGATAGAGTTGTACGAGATGCTAGAGCAGGATCCGAACTTATCCGAGTACTGCAACGAGGCTAGGGACATCCTCGCCGATGCCAGCGATGGGCACAAAAAAGTCAAGGACACCTACGGACAAGCCCAGGAACTCGCCGACGCCAACCCGAAGCTACTCAAAAAGAACTAAGGGTTTTTACAGCCTTAAAGGGGTTGGCAGGTCGGGCAGACATGGGTACCACGGCCGGCGACACGAGATTTTTCGATTTTCGTTCCACAGACGCGACAAGGCTCTCCCACGCGGGCGAAGATCTTGAGCTGGTGTTGGAATTTACCGACCTCGCCGAAGGCATCATGGTAGGAGTCGAATGTTGTACCGCGCAGCCCGATAGCCTGACTGAGTATCTCGCGGGTTGCGGTGTGGATGGACTCAATCTCCTCCCGCGTGAGAGTGTCAGCCTTGCGTGTAGGATGGACGCTAGCAGCGAAGAGCACCTCGTCTACGTATATGTTGCCGAGCCCGGAGACAACGGATTGGTCGAGTAGCAGGCCCTTCACGGAGGCTTTGCGTCCGAACACGCCGGCTAAATACTGCACCGAGAACGCCTCCGTAAAAGGGTCGGGGCCGAGGTGTGAGATCAGAGGGTGCTCGTCGACGTGCTCCGGCTCGTACAGATCGAAGTAGCCGAGCCAGAGCTTGGTGAAAGCGAGCACGAGGCCGTCCTCGAACTCGATGACGGCCGTGTGGATTTTGTCGGGATCCCGCCAGGCGGGCAGCCGGAGTACACGCCCCGAGATGACGAGGTGCACCACGCCCACGACATCCCCAAAGTCCAGCAAGATGATCTTGCCGCGCCTCCTTACGTCCCTGAGCGTGCTTCCTACAAGCCTCTCGCGAAATCCCTCAACCCCCGCGTTCGATACATTCTCCCGAAAAATCTCCGCTCGGACCACCTTCCTGCCCGCGGCAAGGGTGCGCACGTCCTCGGAGATCACCGTAACCTCCGGTAGCTCGGGCATCTAGGAAACCTCCTCAAGGAGGCCCTGGATGAACGAAGCAACTCCGTCCTGTTCCACCGACAGGGCCACGGTATCGGCGGCAGCCCGAACCTCTTCGGTCATCCTCCCCACGGCTACGCCTAGCCTCGCGAAGAAGAACATATCTATATCGTTGTCCGCATCCCCGAAGGCAATAGTACGTGTCGGGCATATCCCCCAACGCTTGCAAAGAAACGCGAGCGCTGAGGCATTCGTCCCATCTCGACCACCGATCTCCACGTAGTGCGGGAGGCTCCGCGTGACGAAGAGATGCCCAGAGAACGTCTCCCGAGCCTCCTCCAGCCAGTTCGGCATCTGTCGGGGGTGTGGTCGACGATGACGAGCTTCGTCGGATTCTCTCGGCTGTTTTGCAGCCACGTCACCAGGGAGCGTACGACCTGGACGTCGGGCTCCCGCTCAGAGAGGTGTTTCAGAACTGCTGAGGTTTCACGAGAGGATACGATCTTGCCCTCCATAAACACGCGGGCGTGCAGCCCCCTCTCCCCCGCCCAGTCCAGGACCTCGACGCTTAGGTCTATAGGGAGCGTACGATGCAAGAGCATCTCGCCGTTCATCCGGCGCACCATCAAGCCACCTTAACAGTTTACCGGGTCCTCCGCTCTGAAACCGAGCCTTGTCACATGCTCGCGGGCACACTCGAAACGCCGTCCCGTCGCCACCACGAGACGTACCTCCCGTTCCCGCAGCTCGCGCAAGGCGCCCACCGTAATCTCTGTTATGGTCAAGTCGCGGCGCAATAGCGTACCGTCGAAGTCGAAGGCTAAGGTCGAAAGATAACCGACCGTTTTGCGGGTTATGAGATACTTTGGCAACAGATTCTTTCGCAGGCCTGCTACTCCTCTTCAGGCCGCGGCCACCGGAACTTGCGCTCCGACTCGTCTATCTTATAGTCGTTTATGGAGGCGTCCCGACGCCTCATGAGCCCGCTCTCATCGAACTCCCAGTGCTCGTTGCCGTGGGAACGCCACCATTGTCCGTCCTTGTCGTGTGACTCATACTCGAAGCGTACGGAGATGCGGTTGCCCTGGTAGCACCATAGCTCCTTCATCAACCTGTAGTCGAGCTCGCGCGCCCACTTGCGCGTCA
>JAFAPF010000369.1 GCA_019247245.1 Rubrobacter sp.
GCGGTTTGCGGTACTCGCCTCGGGCTCGGGGACGAACCTGCAGGCCCTGTTAGATGCTTATTCGGGGCATCTCGTGGTGGTAGCCGGAGACAAAGAGGAGGCGTTTGCGTTCGAGCGGGCGCGTCGAGCCGGGGTACAGGTTGAGTATGTAGATTCCCAGGGCTTCGACACGCGCAAGGAGTTCGACCGGGAACTGGCTGACCGGGTAGCGGCGTATGAGGTGGGGCTCGTTGTAGGAGCCGGGTACATGCGCATCCTGACGTCTATGTTCCTAGAGCGCTTCCCAGCGGTGATCAACGTTCACCCCTCGCTCTTGCCAGAGTTCAGGGGACTCCATGCCATACGTAGGGCCTTAGACGCAGGGGTTGAAGAAACGGGGGTAACGGTGCACCTTATGGCCGAGGATGTAGACGCGGGGCCGATGATCTCACAAGAGGTGGTGCCGGTCTTGCCGGATGATACGGAGGAGAGCTTGCATGAACGCCTGCGTCCTGTCGAGCACCGGCTACTCGTGGGGGCGGTCGCGGACTATTTCTGGGGTAAGGTTAGGGCACGATGAAGCGTCGGGCGCTTATTTCAGTCTCGGATAAGAAGGGGGTCGTAGCGTTTGCCCGAAAGCTCTCCGAGCTGGGGTTCGAGATCATCTCAACCGGTGGGACCGCGAAGGCTTTAGAGGAGGTGCATGTCCCGGTGGTCCAGGTCTCGGAGGTTACCGGGGCTCCGGAGATGCTAAGGGGTAGGGTGAAGACGCTTCACCCCAGGCTACACGGCGGTATCCTCGCGGATCTCGAAGACCCCAATCAGGTCGAGGAGCTCGTAGACCATAATATAGGGCCTATAGACCTCGTCTGCGTGGGCCTATACCCGTTTGAGGAGACGGTTGCTGGTGGTGCCTCGGAGAAGGAGGCCATAGAGCAGATAGACATAGGGGGCCCAGCGATGCTCCGGGCGGCAGCTAAGAACTTCAAGAGCGTCACGGTCGTTCCCTCACCTGCGTTCTATAAGGAGGTGCTCTCAGAACTTGAGCTCGGTGAGGTTCCCTTGGAAACGAGGAAGCGGCTAGCGCTCGAAGCCTTTCGCAAGACCGCTGAGTACGACGCCACTATCACCGCATGGCTCGTCGCACAAATCGAAAGAGAAGCACCCCCTAGCGAAGCTGAGGGGTTCCCGGACGTCCTCAAAAAGCGTTACGAGCGCAAGCTTTCCTTACGCTACGGCGAGAATCCGCATCAGAAAGCGGCCTACTACGCCGAGACCGGAGCTTCGCATCTTCTCTCCGGCGTAGAGCAGGTACAGGGCCGGGAGCTCTCGTTCAACAACCTATATGACGTGGACGCGGCGTGCACACTGCTTGCCGACCTCTCTGAAGCAGACGAGCCAGCGGCGGTTATCATCAAACATGCCAACCCCTGCGGAGCGGCTATCGGTGAGGACCTCATAGTAGCCTACCAGAAGGCGCTAGCCACCGATCCCATCTCGGCTTACGGTGGTATCGCGGCCCTGAACGGTCCTGTCCATGGTAAGCTCGCCCGCGAGATCTCTAAGGTCTTTACGGAGGTCCTTATCGCTCCAGGCTTCGATACGGAAGCCCGTGAGCTCTTCTCGGCGAAGTCGAATATGATCCTCTTGGAAGTCAGCTCCCTCGTCCGTCCCGGACTCTCTGCCAAGTACATCACAGGGGGTCTCCTGCTCCAGCAAACCGACCACCTAGAGGATGACTCGGAGTACGAGCTAGTCACCACGCTGCGCCCCTCGCCGAAGGAGCTGGTCGACATGCTCTTCGCTTGGAGAGTTGCCAAAAACGTCAAGAGCAACGCCATCGTGCTCGTCAGAGACAGGGTGACGGCTGGCATCGGGGCGGGTCAGACGAGCAGGGTAGAGGCAGCGGAGCTTGCTGGCAGAGAGGCAGGTGAGAGGGCGCGAGGTACGGCGGCGGCAAGTGACGCGTATTTCCCGTTTGCTGACGGTCTCGAGACCCTAGCCGAGGCTGGTGTAAAAGCCGTCATCCAGCCTGGTGGATCCAAGCGCGACGCTGAAGTTATACAGGCGGCAGACACAAACGGGGTAGCTATGATCATGACTAGGCATCGCCACTTCCTGCACTGATGTGAAGACTCCGTAGCGTGAGCCAGGAACCTAAGAACAGACCGCTTTTAGTGACGATTCTGGGCTATTCTCAGAATGTCGTTTACTACGGAATGGCGTTCGCCCTGCTCGTGACGATCACGGTGCTGTTCGTCTAGGTAGGAACGAGCCTTCTAGCGGTATTCGAGGCGAGTCTCCTGCAAACGGCGCTTGCGGTGCTACACCAGGTGCTCCTGATCTCTATCTTTGTCGAACTCTTAGCCACGATTACGCTCTTAGTACTAAGAGCGTAAGAGCTTCGAGCCATTTCTACCTATCAGCGTAATAGCCGTCGTGCGATGCATCATTCTAGTCACCGCCCAAGCTGACCACATTATAGATACCGAGAGATTTATGAACCCCATCAACTGAGCTGGAGGTGTTGACGGCACTTGTGACCTCACTTGCCACCGCTCTGTACTTTACTGCTGCTCTATATCTGCGTTTCCTCAATAATTCAGAAACATATTCTTGTGTCTGGGCAGTACCTGCGTGTTATGTTCAAAAGAACAACTTGCCCGGCATAGTAATGGCTGACAAGCGTTACAAGAAGGTAGTACGTACAGCGTGAGCGAGGAGAGAAATGAAGAACGGCTCGAGCTAGAAGCTGCTGGATGGCGGCCGAAGGATCGTTACGGCGAGACTGTCTGGCAGAACCCGAAGAGCGGCTTTTGGTATCCACAAGGGGTAGCTGTAACCATACTTAGGGAAGGTGCAGAAACGGACGTTCCATTGAAACCGGAAGGCGGCACGTGATACGCTCAAAAGTCTCGACCGAAAGGAGCCTGGGTCGAAGATGCCTCTAGCTTTGGGTGGTAGTTATGCACGCGCTATTCTTACGGTGTCAGCATTATCCAAAGAGAAAGGGTAGAAATAAAAAGTGGCCCGAAGACTCCTTATCGGTAGTGCGGCGCTGATAATACTTCTCCTGCTTCCGTTTGTGTTGCTGCGCGCGGCGTACCCGGACTTCCTGGCGTTTTCGGAGGGCGAGACTGAGCGTGCAAATCCTCCATTCGAAGTGACCCTCGTTCAGGACACTACAGAGCCCGCTGCACAACCCGGTGGGGATACGCAAAAGGAGGTCCCGTCAACCGAAGAACCAGCAAGCGATGTCGCGATAGCGGTGGTGAGGGTTTCTGGTACGCCGGGCGCTGTCTACTCGGGATCCTACGGAACCTCCGGTAAGATGGAGCAAGTAGAGGGCGTCATTGAAGCCCAACCCGCCTACTACGTGACGGCTGCTCGGCGTAGCTCCGGCGATATCGTGGACGCTAAGTTCCAGAAGCTGAACTTGGGTACGGAGACACTCAAGGCGGAGATACTGATCGACAGCGAGGTCGTTGACCAGAACGAAACGTCCTCGGATTTCGGCGCTGTAGAGGTGAGTTGGAGCCCCAAGGATAGTAGCCAGTGAACGCATCGTCCCTTGCTTCGTCTGCCGATAGCCAGCGAGAAGCTCGGGCGCTGGGTATGTCCGATTCTGATAGAATCGTAGGGTATTTGGGCCAGTAGCTCAGTGGTAGAGCAGGGGACTTTTAATCCTCGTGTCGTAGGTTCGATTCCTACCTGGCTCACCAGCCGTAAAGGCTACATGCCCCCATCGTCTAGAGGCCCAGGACACCGCCCTTTCAAGGCGGCGGCACGGGTTCGAATCCCGTTGGGGGCATGTTGTGGTTAGCGGGCTTGACAGCAACGCCGACAGCAACCGCTCTCTGCTAGCCCCAGGCGAAAGCGTACGCTGCTGTGGGCAAGTGCGACAACGGTAAGGGGCATCATCTACCGACGCAAGGATGGGCGGTGGATGGCTAGATACACGATCCGGACATCCTGGGGGCGCTAAGCAGCGTAAGACTATCTATGGATAGACCCGTAAGGAAGCAGCCGCGAAGCTGGCCAAGAGGTTTGTACTAACTTACAGACACACTCTCGCTTTGGCCGGAGACCCCTCTAACTTCTGACACGAAGCTTCGTGCTGTGATGCTCGTGGGATGAGCTTAGGGCTGTTAGTGGCAGAAATAGCAAGAGAGGCAGTCTCCGAAGATCTTCTTCGAAGAAGATCGTCCGCTGAATATATCTTCACGATTTCACTGGCACACACTATAGCTTTTCGCACCGTGGCGGCTTCTTTCTCACTAACCAGAGGTCGGAGATGGCTTTACCAGCCTTGTGCAAGTGCAGCAGTACTTCTTGGATGATAGGTAGCTTCGGTAGGAGCGGTTCCTCTACTTGGATCGTAGATGCGGCCTAAGACACCTCCTCCGCGGTGTACGTGCGGGCTACCCACAGCGTCTCCTCTGAGGTTTTGCGGCTGCACGCCGCCGGTTTGCCCAACAGAGCACCTTACAATCTAGAGCGTGGCCCAAAGCTAGCTTAAACTATCTATAATACTGTCTATAATAGATGTACTACATAAATAGATGTACTATATATACACACAAAGATGTATGCGGATTGCATACCAAGGCGTAGACCGAGGGGTAACCCCGTCGACAGTAAAGCGTTTTCGTAGCCGAGGTGTCCCGTGACTAACCTACAAGGACCGTTGGATCGACTAAAGCAACAAACCTACGTGCTCATCCTGTTCACAGGGTTGATCGGCTCGACCCTGGCGTTGCTGATCAACGAGCTGACCGGCACCATCTCGCCCTTCACCCGCGGCATCTTCGTGGCAACCATCTCTTTTTTGGCACTACAGGTCTGGCTAATGCGCAGTAAGAAGTTTAGGATCGAGGTTGCCCGCGGTCTGCTCTACGTTTTCCTAAGCGCTATCGTGTTGAGCGTCCTCTTCTACGCCTTGTATCTAGCCCCGTCCTCGGCGCTATCGCAGATATCTTTGGTCAGCCTCTACCTCTGGTTTCCTCTGGTCTATGTATTCATCTTCATAGCCTACGACGGTCGAGCTGCGCTGGCTCGCTCCGGGGTCTTGTACATGATCGTTTTCTCCGTCTCGCTCCCACACGCTCTCGCCACCCTAGGTTCCGAAGAGCCGTTCGAGAGTTTCAACTCGCTCGGACAGCTCTACATTTCGACGCCTTCGCTCATCATAGTCCTCTTTTTCCTGGCCAAGTTGAAAGATCAGCTGCGCGAAAGCCAGATCGTTAGCGAGCGGATGAAGGTGCTTGCTCAGACGGATGTTCTCACGGGGCTCCTCAACCGCAGGTATCTCGAACACCTGCTTGAGCAGGAGATAAAGAGGTCGCGGCGCTACAGTCTGCCATTGTCATTTATCCTCTTCGACCTCGACGACTTCAAGTGCCTCAATGATACCCTGGGGCACCACGCCGGTGATACTGTGCTGCTGGAGATCGCGCGGCTTGTCGAGCCCCTACTGCGCGCCAGTGACCATTTCGGTCGCTGGGGCGGCGAAGAGTTCGCTATCGTGGCCTCGCAGACGTCTTTAGAGTCCGCACAACAACTGGCTGATCGACTCAGGATCGCCATCGTAGACCGCGGTTTCGGCCCGGTACGAGCGCTCTCGGCGAGCTTCGGGGTTGCCGAGTATCGTCCGGGCGATAGTAAGAGCACCCTCTTCAAACGCACCGACATGGCGCTCTATCACGCGAAAGATCGAGGAAAGAACCGCGTCGAGGTAGTCGAGAAAGAAACATTCCATGGCAGTATTAGTCACGGCGGTTGGGCTGATTAGGTAGTAGCCGCAGTGTCCAAAGAAACCTCGGAGTGTAGGTGGTGGCGAGTCATCCTCTGACTACGAGCCCAGGGAGAGTCCACGTCGTGCCTCCAATGCGCGCGTCACAGCCTCCTCGACGACGGCCGCGAGGGCGGTAACGTGGCCCATCTTGCGCCTTGGGCGCGCCTCTCGCTTGCCATAGAGGTGAAGCTTGATCTCAGGTAACGCCAAAGCCTTGGCCCAGTCCGGCTCTCCGTTGGCCCAGAGGTCACCCAGCAGGTTCGCCATCGCTGCAGGTCGCAATTGTTCTGTGCCGCCCAAGGGAAGGTCGCAGATGGCGCGCAGTTGTTGCTCAAACTGCGAGGTTAGGGCGGCGTCAATCGTCCAGTGTCCTGAGTTGTGGGGACGTGGGGCAACCTCGTTGACGAGCAGCTCGCCATTTCCCTTCAGGAAGAACTCGACGCACGCTGTGCCGACTATACCCAACTCCTCGAAGATGCCGCGTGTGATCTGGACTGCCTCTCGCGCCGTCTCCGGTGGCATGTCGGCGGGAACGGAGGTGAGGTCCAAGATGTGATCACGGTGAGCGTTCTCCACGAGCCCGTAGTGGGCGAATGTCCCATCCGTCCCCCGGGCGGCGACGACGGAGACCTCATGCTCGAAGTCGACCCACGCCTCTAGTACCGCCTCGCCCAAAGCGTTCCACGATGCTGCGGCATCCTCCGGCCCGGCGATCTTCGCCTGTCCCTTGCCGTCGTAACCGAAGC
>JAFAPF010000163.1 GCA_019247245.1 Rubrobacter sp.
AAATACATAGGTATCGTGTAAAAAGAGTGTAGATGACGGAGCAAGAAGAGCGTTCGAGGGTGGTGTTCAGACATGAGTCCGGTGGACGGCGCCGATTAGTAACCTATGGGGTTTCACTCGCGGTGCTGCTCGTTGCCGGGCTCCTGATCGCATACGAGTTGCTGTTAGACTTGGAGCTGGTAGCCATTGCCGCGCTTATAGCAGTGGTTCTTCGTAGTATCGTGAGCGCGGTAAAGAGGATTGGAGCTCCCCCGTGGATGGCCCCGATCATCACCCTGATGGCTATCGGTGCGATCGGCACGTTACTCTGGCTCGTCATTTTACCGGGCTTTTTACGACAAGCCCAAACCTTTGTCTCGGCGGTACCGGGGTATTTGGACGAGCTCTCGGCTTTATCTACTCAACTTCCCGGCGGTTTGGCAGAGTATATTCCTGATTTGTCCGAGAACCTGGCGGAAAGGTTGAGGGACAATATTTCGCCGGTGCTCAGCTCGGTCCCGCAGTTCGTTACTAGCCTGACAGAGGTGACACTTCGGGCGATCGTTGTCGTGGTTTTAGCTCTGTATATGGCTTATGATCCCGGTTCTTTGATCTCGGGGGTTTTGCGCCTCGTGCCGGATAGCAGGCGTGAAGACGCCAGGGAGCTGATACAGGATATCGGGGTCAGGCTTCGCGGCTGGGTCGTCGGTACGGCGATCGCGATGCTCCTAGTGGGCGGGGGAGCGGCGCTCGGTCTGTGGATAATAGGTATTCCTTTGGCTTTCTCTTTCGGTTTGCTAGCCGGGGTTTTGGAGATCATCCCTTATTTCGGCCCGGTCGCCGGCGCGGTGTTGCCGACGTTAGTAGCGTTTACGATCTCTCCGTTCAAGGCGTTGCTCGTCGTTGGGCTATTCGTGCTGTTGCATCTAGTGGATGCCAACATCATCCAGCCGCAGATTTTGGGCCGTCACGTCCGTCTGCACCCGGTGGTGGTGATCGTCTCGTTCCTATTTTTGGGTGACTTGCTGGGGTTCGTTGGTCTACTTTTGGCTATGCCGGTCACTGCGTTTTTGGCTGCCCTGGTCGATACGTTTATCTCGAAGAGTCCAGCTTACGGAGAGAGTGATGATCTCGGTAGTCCGAAGGTGTAGAGAAAAGTTCGATATGCTGGTTGGCGAGGCTCTGCCGTAACCGCTGATGAAGCCTGTTTTGATCTTCATGCTCGAGCTCGTACTACTTTACGGTTGTGGCTCCTATGCTATGAACCGTATGGCTGCTTGGGGCTTCGGGAGCAGCATTGGGAAGGCGGCCTTCTACGTTACGGTGCTTCCCGGGGTTGCTCTGCACGAAAGCGCTCACTACCTGGCATGCTTGCTTACCGGAACGCGGGTTGGTCGCTTCGCGCCCTTTGCACCCAAAAGCCTGCCCGACGCCCGGCTGAGGCTCGGCTACGTCACACACGAGGATCGCTCTGCTCCCATCAAGGCCCTTATCGGGCTCGCGCCCACGATTCTCAACCCGATAGGAGTTCTGGGGGTCACCGCCCTGCTAACGCCGCTTACGCTAACGGAGGTTCTCATTCCGCAACCGGAGGTTTTCGAGGAGCTTATCCTGTCGAGCGGGTTTCTCACGCATAGCCCGGTCTTGGCCACCACCTGGGCCTACCTGGCCTTTAGCTTCGCGCTCGGGAGCATGCCAAGCCGGGAGGATCTTTCTTCCGTGCCGATGGCGCTCCTCCTGTTCGCTGTAGGGGTCTGCATCTTGAGCTTCTTCCAAGAGGGCACGCATGATGTCTTCCTCCTCGCTCTTGCTGGGCTCTCCGCACGGGCGGCAGGGATCTACGCTCTACCGGCGGCGGTCGCCACTGCCGCTGCCCTACTTCTCGGTCTCTGGTGTTGGCGGTTACGTTAGGATCACCGGCTGGAGGGAGAGTAGGCTAATAGTTCGCGACTAGGAACGAGAACAGGAATCCGGCGGATGTCAACACGCCGGTGATTAAGGCCTTGGTAGTGGTCCTGGTTTCGCATCCTCACCACTCCGCTCAAGACCTCAGGCAGGTTGGAGGCAAAAATAGCCAGGCAGAGGAGCGTTATGATGGTTTGAGGATCTGGGGATTCGGAGGTTGGGGAGAACAAAGAGAAACAAAGAGAAAACTCGAGAACGGTCGGGATCAACACCATCCCAGCAAGTCGAGGTGGATCCAGGATAAGAGGCTCCAACACGTCCCACTGCTCGTGAGTTAGGTCCATGCTCTTTTGCGGCTTCGGACAGGATACATAGCAGCGCCACTATATCCTCACTTCCACATTTATGAGATAGCTTCTAGTACTTACGGGCTTGATAAGAGGAGACAGTGATTATGCTCTTTCCAAATTCAACCTAGGCGCCCCAGCGTACAGCGCGTCCTCTCAAGGTTGTGCTAGACCCTCCGCGATCCCTAACAACGAACCGGGGCATTCTAGTTGTTTGATTCGGTGCAAGCAGGGCAGAATGTGGTCAGGAGGTGCAGATTCTACGCGCTAGGGGGTGCCGGGATGTCGAATGCAACGTCTGCAGCAGGAAGGTTCGGGGGCGGCAACAAGCCGATCTACTTCTTCGGCTCTTTGGGAGGGCTCCTTTTTGGCTACGATACAGGTGTTATCTCGGGCGCGCTTTTGTTTATCAACAAGGAGTTTGGACTCACTCCTTTCCTCGAGGGTCTGGTAGTCGCCTCGCTCCTGCTCGGAGCCGCGGTCGGGGCAGCAAGCGCTGGGCCACTCTCCGATAGGCTGGGCAGGCGCAACATCATAATCATTGCTGCCATCCTCTTCTCTATTGGGGCTATTGGTGCGGCTCTGGCCCCAAGCGTCGGCATGCTGGTCCTTTTCCGGGTGGTCTTAGGCTTTGGGGTCGGGGCGGCCGCCCTCACCGTCCCACTCTATCTTTCGGAGATAGCTCCTACCCACATCCGAGGGGCGATCTCTTCTCTGAACCAGCTCAACATAGTCTTTGGGATACTCTTTGCCTACATAGTGAACGCTCTACTGGCTTCGGCCGGAGCGTGGCGTTGGATGCTCGGTCTGGCCGTAATCCCCTCGTTTGTACTTTTGATCGGAATGTTCTTTTTACCGGAGACCCCTCGCTGGCTCGTGAGCCAAGACCGGGACGAAGATGCGCGAGACGTGCTCCGCCGGAGCCGCGACGAGGAGACCGTGGAGAAGGAGATTCAGGACATAAAAGAGGTTGAGAGACAAGAGGAAGGTGGCCTTAGGGAGCTTACGGCTTCGTGGGTGCGGCCCGCTCTGGTAGTGGCTATCGGCCTCGCTGTCTTCCAGCAGATTATAGGCATAAACACTATCATCTACTATGCTCCCACGACTCTCACCAACGTCGGATACGGGG
>JAFAPF010000196.1 GCA_019247245.1 Rubrobacter sp.
AAGCCGGCTTCATACCAGCACGGTGCTCTTCATAACGAGCGCCGTCAAGCAGTGGGTCTTTACCCTGTCTGCCATCGGCGTCATCAGCGAAGCTGGACTGGACGAGGCGGCAAATGCCGGTCTATACCTGGTCTACGTGTTGGCCACGCAGACGCTGGTGCTGGCGCCTATCCTGGTATCCACCGTAGCGCCGCAACACGCGGCCAGACCGCTGAAGGCAGCGCAAACCTGGCTGGAGTGGCACAACGGGATGATAGTGATGATCGTGTCACTTGTTTTTGGGGCGTGGTTTCTATACAAGGGCGTCACCGGGTTGATCGGCTAACGCCTTAACCGGTTAGGCTTTCGTATTGACTGACAAACCGCTTCAGACGGAGTGAGGTAGACATTGAATGCTCAAGACGAGACCAAGCGTGTGGCAATAGCCTGCCAGGGCGGCGGGAGCCACACCGCTTTCACGGCGGGGGTGCTCAAGGGGCTCCTCCGCAACAACCAGCTTGAGGGATACGAGATAGTCGGCTTAAGTGGTACTTCCGGCGGGGCGGTGTGCGCACTCCTAGCCTGGTACGCGCTGCTCGATGGTGACGGGGAGCGGGCCGCGGAGCTGCTCGACACATTCTGGGAGGACAACTCCGCCACATCTCCCCAGGAGATGCTCGCCAACTACTGGACTCTCTGGGCTAGCAAGGTCCAGGATTTCCTCGTCACACCTGCGGTGAGCCCCTACAGCAACTACTTCTCGGTGTTGGGGCTCGACGAGTTCAGGAGGATGCTTAAGCGGCGGGTGGACTTCCAGAAGATACAGGTGCAACCGGAGGGCTCTTATCCCATGCTGCTTGTCGGGGCTGTGGACGTGCTCTCAGGCGAGTTTCGCGCGTTTAACAGCCAGCGCGAGAGGATTTCAGCTGAAATGATCCTGGCTTCGGCAGCCATCCCGACGCTCTTCCGCTCAGTCCAGGTAGGCAAGGGGACTTACTGGGATGGCCTCTTCTCGCAGAACCCACCGGTTAAGGAGCTGGTCGACGTGAGGCCAGACGAGATCTGGGTGATCCAGATAAACCCCAAGAAGTACGAAGACGAGCCTAAGACGGTCGCCGAGATAGCAGACCGGCGCAATGAGCTCTCCGGCAACCTGTCGCTGTACCAAGAGCTTCGGTTCATCGAGAAGATCGACCAGATGCTCGAGGATGGTCTCCTCCCCCGCGACGGTAAGTACAAGCAGATCGTGGTGCGCATAATTGAGCTGTCCCGCTCCCGCTTCTCCCGTTTTCTCGGTATCGCCTCGAAGTTGAACCGCGACCCGCGCTTCATCAAGAACCTCATATCACACGGCGAGGCCCGGGCCGAGGAGTTTCTCATAGCGCTGGCCTTCGAAGACGCTTGGAGGAGTAGGGACTACGAGGCCATGATGGGCTTCTTCGCCGGCGACACGGAGCTCGTCTCGTCGAAACCGTTCCCAGACGGCGGTGTCTACAGAGGCAAAGAGGAGATACATACGTTCTTGCAGAAGCACATGGGTGAAGATATCCGTATAGACCTGACGAGGAAGCAGGTCGCGCGAAACAGAGTTGCCTGGACAGGGAGGGTTTACCTGAATGAAGATCCCGCCGACTGGGCAGAAGGCAGCGTCGATGCGGAATTCCGGAATCGAAAAATAAAGACCCTCCGCCTGGGTACCGAAGCGTGACTGAAGCGAGGAGCCGAAGACATCACTCTTGAGGCGCGGGACGTGGCAAGCCACGCCGTGCCTCATCCCCCGGTTTTCCCAATCTTGGTCAGTATCAACCTCATGGTTGGGTTTGCAAATGCCGTGGCAAAGGCCTCACCACTGTTTATGTATCCGGCAGTGGCGTTTCGCGGGTGCGGTGCCGAAAGAGTGAGGGATAATGCCCAAGGAGTACTTTTTCGTTAGCGACCTGCATTAGGCGGCGACGAGCAACTAAAGATCCTCGATTTTGACGGCGAATTCATCGGGTTTCTAAAGATGCTCGAATATAAAGATAGTGATATAGAACTCGTCATCATCGGTGACGCCTTCGGTCTGTGGGAGTTTACGACGGCAGAGGGAATCGAAAAGCTCGATCTGCTCGTTAAAGACCATGCACAGCTGTTCGATCAGTTCCGGGCTACGGGAGAGCAGGTAACGATCACGCTCATCCCCGGAAATCATGACTACGAGCTTGCTTGCTATCCGCAGTTCGTGGATTGCCTGCAGGAGTACAATGTCATCCTTGAACCCAAGGTGTCGATCAGTAGGGAGTTGGCCGGCAAGAAGATATGGATCGAGCACGGCATGCAACACGACGAGAACAATCGCATGCCCGACTTCGGCCACCCGCACGCAAATCCGGTGGGCTACTTTGTGACTCATTCTATTGTGGGAACCGCAGGTAGGTTATCCGGGCGCGGGAGGTGTAACTGGCTGAGAGACATACAATCGGTGACCCCTCTGGAAGAGATCCCTCGTTGGATTATCTCTTACTACTTTTACCGAGAGATGAATCCGCTGCTCCGTTATGCCGTCCTGCCCTTTTTGCTCATATTTGCTGCAAGTGTTGCAAATCTGATAGGGCTTGTGCTTGAAGCCTCCAGCATATTATGCACACGCATATTCCTGGACGATCGTCTCCTTCTTCCCGTGGGTGGCTTTGCACAAAAAATGCCTCGGTAGTGCAACTTACTGAGGTAGAACTCCTTGAAGCTACCATACTTGGCGGAGCTATCCGAATTTTTGTGCAAGGCTCCCTTGGGTCTGCCCGGACGAGTTTTAGGTATCATCTTCACCATCAACGCCGTTGTCATTTGCGTTCTCGTGCTCGTATCCATCCCACTCTTGCTCTTTGCCCGCGACGTTCGAAGGACGCTTGTAACATTCGGTGTGCTCAATACGAGTCCTGCTGT
>JAFAPF010000380.1 GCA_019247245.1 Rubrobacter sp.
GACCCTAAAAGTCTGCCGGACCTCAGCTGTGGCCGCCTCTCTCTCCTCAGTTTCGGGAGCGAGCATACCGCGCATGGCAGACTCGATATCGTCGAGAGCCTTATAGATCACATTATAGGTCCGTATCTCGACCTTCTCCCTTTCCGCGATTCGCTTGGCCGTATTCGTGGGTCGGACGTTGAAGCCCAACACAATGCCACCGCTCGCTGACCCAAGCATCACGTCTGAGTCCGTGATAGCCCCTACACCCGAGCGCACAATGTTGACCCGGACCTCGTCAGTAGAAAGCCTAGATAAAGCCTCCTTCAAGGCCTCCACACCCCCCGCAACGTCCGCCTTAATAACGATGTTCAGGTCCTGTATCCCACCCTCGCCGAGTAGCTGCTCAAGCGTGCGCCTTGGACCTCCTTGGGCAAGCTCTTGCCGCCTGAAAGCCGCCTCTGCATGCTCAGCCTTGTCACGGGCGGTTCGCTCGTGGCCCATGACCTCGAAGCGTGTACCAGCCTCGGGAACGCCCGAAAGTCCCAAGATCTCTGCTGGACTCCCGGGCCCCACCTCCTTGATCCGCTTGCCCTTGTAGTCGAACATTGCCCTAACGCGTCCATAGGCCGTCCCCGCAAGCACTACATCGCCCTTATGGAGCATGCCACGGTTGATGAGGAGCGTCGCCACTGGGCCTCGGCCCGGGTTGCGCTCACTCTCGATTACATATCCGCTCGCTGGCGCCTTCGGGTTTGCCTTCAGATCCTCAAGTTCTGCGACGATGAGGATGTTCTCCAAGAGCTCATCTATCCCCTCGCCGGTCTTAGCCGAGACCGGCACCGTCACAGTCTCACCACCGTAAACCTCCGGTACGAGTCCTCTCTCGGAGAGCTGTCCTAGAACTCGGTCGGTGTTGGCGTTAGGTACATCGATCTTGTTGAGCGCGACGACGATAGGAACCTCCGCGGCCCTAGCATGCTCTATGGCTTCTTCGGTTTGGGGCATTACCCCATCGTCGGCAGCTACGACGAGGACGACGATGTCCGTAACTCTAGCGCCGCGAGCCCGCATCTCCGTGAACGCCTCGTGGCCCGGAGTGTCAACGAAGGTGATCTTCTTACCGTCGCTACCTTTTACTTGGTAGGCGCCGATATGCTGAGTTATGCCTCCCGCCTCGCCGGATTGGACATTTGATGCGCGGATGCGGTCTAAGAGCGAAGTCTTCCCGTGATCCACGTGACCCATCACCGTGACGACCGGTGGCTTCTCGACGAGATCCTCCGGCTCATCCTGGGCACCAGGATCATCCTGCTCCTCAGGCTCCCCGACAGCTCCGACCTCAACCTCGGCTCCCATATCGTCGACGACGAGCTCTATCTCCTCCATCGAAAGGGTCTGAGTAACGGTCTTCATCTCACCCAAAGACATGAGAACCTTGATGATCTGGGTCGGCGGTACACCCAGCGCATCCGCCAGGTCCTTAACCGTTGCCCCAGGCTCGATCCTGATCGCTATCTTTTGTTCCTGCTTAGCTTCTACGTCGCTGGGCGCCCGTAGAGGCTTCTTGGGTTGCGTCTCAGCCGTAGCGACCTGACGTGGTCCCCGGCTGGTAGCACTAGCATCTATCACCACCCGGCGCCGTTTACGGCTACCTTTCCCCGCTTCGCGTGCCTCCCCTGTAGACTCCTGCGGCCTGGCCTGCCCATTTTGTGCTCCATCGGTGCCGGCAGGCATACTCGTCTGGCTATCATGGTCAAAAACCCGTTGGTAGACGGAGTCCTCGACCACTGAAAAGTTGTTCTTGACCTCTACCCCCGCGTTACTGAGGCGTTCTATAACTTCCTTGGTTCCCAGTGATAGCTCACGGGCTATCTCATACACACGCTTGCCCATCTAACCCCCTAAGAGCCTTCTACCAAGCCCTCGAACTCTGCGGCCTGGGCCTGGTGAGACGGGATGCCGCAGAACAAAGATCCCGGCAACGCCGTATTCGCGCACCTCCGGCCGTTGGCAAGAACCGCCCGGCAGCGGTGCATCGTCGAGTACTCGTCGGGTTCCCAATCTTCTTCCAGTTCCTCCTCGAAATCCGTGGCCTGGCTTTCAGGTTTTATGTCTATCTTCCAATCTGTAAGCTTCACAGCGAGTCGGGCATTCTGCCCCTCGCGGCCAATTGCCAAAGAAAGTTGGTCATCCGGCACGATGACCTCCGCTTGCTTTTCCTGCTCGTCTAGGTAAACCTCCCTAACGCGCGACGGTGAGAGCGCTTTGGCAATAAACCGCGCAGGGTCTGGGTCCCACTGGATGATATCTATCTTTTCGTTCCTAAGCTCAGAGACCACCGCGCGCACTCGGCTTCCCCGCGGTCCCACGCAAGCACCGACCGGATCTATAGCCTGCTCCCTCGACCATACTGCCACCTTCGAGCGAAGACCCGCCTCGCGGGCTACGGCTTTGATCTCGACGAGGCCGTCGTAGATCTCTGGTACCTCCAACTCGAAGAGCCCCCGCAGCAACCCCTCATGTCGTCGGCTAACTATGAGGCTCTGCCCTCTACCTGGCTCTCGGATCTCCATGAGGTATACCTTGATACGTTGTCCGTTCTCGTACCGCTCATTCGGGACCTGCTCGCTGGCCGGAAGGAGAGCTTCCACCCTTCCCAAGTCTACGAGCGTCATCCGCCTGTGCGCCTGCTGAACGATGCCCGTTACGATCTCGCCGATACGGCCACCATACTCCTCAAGGAGCTGTGCGTTGTGCACCTCGTTCAGGCGCTGGTAGAAAGTCTGACGCATAACTTGGGCAGCGATGCGGGTGAAGTCATGTGGTGTAATGTCCTGTTTGTCCTTTATCACCCGAAGATCGCCGGTCTCCCTATCCAATATAACTTCGGCTCCTTCAACCGCCCCCTCACGATTCTCATAGGCGGCGAGCAAGGACTCCTCAAGAACATCCTTAACCGTATCGAAGGGGATGCCCTTGTCTACCTCGATCTCATGTAAAGCCGACAACAAGGCTGTGTTCATTCTGTTATATGTCCTCCTTGAGGCTTGCTTGCGTAACGGAGCCGAATAGCACCTCCACCTCCGCTTCACCGGAGAGCCTCAGTACGAAACCGGTCTCCGTAGTCCTCAAGATCGTTCCGGTTAAGTTCCGCCGACCTTCTATCTGGTTAGCGATCCGCACCCTCGCTTCACGCCCAACATAGCGCTCGAAGTGCTCGGGCTTAGTCAAAGGACGCTCTATCCCGGGTGACGAAACCTCGACGAGGCCGTCATACCCCTCCTTATCGAGTGCAGGAGAAATGCTGGCGATCACGTGCGCGCAAAACTCGTGATCCACTGGGCTCTCGTCCCGGTCCACAAGCAGCGTGAGTAGAGGACCGCTGGAGAAGCGGGCCTCTATAAGCTCCGCCTCCTCCGGGAGGGCGTTCTCCACAACTTCCGCTAATCTATTCAATCTCGGCGTTTGTTGCTCCCTTTTTCGAGACGTTAAAAAAGCAACGGGCCCTTCGGACCCCTTGCTCCCGCACAGCGCAATTGATTATACAACAGAGTATGTAGGTTACAAGACAGGCGTTCCTACCGGAGACCCGCCTCGCAGCTGTAGACGCTGAGTAGTGCCGCCAGGAGACTTTAGCAGCTAGCCGCTAAATATGGAGTAGAGCCCAGACAGATCCACTGAACAACTCCTGAAGCACGCCTCCTGAAGCACGCCCTTTAATATCGCGCACGGAGACTTCTCAACTACCTAGCGTGTTGCCGATGCCTGATAGGCAACAGCTGCCAACTATTTACGCCCATCTTTATCTATCTCTTCGAAGAGCGCGTCGAAGATCTCGTCCTTACCCACTTTGCGCAAGGGGTGTCCTTTGGCGAAAATCACACCGTCCCCCTTACCGCCGGCCACGCCGTAGTCGGCATCGCGCGCTTCGCCAGGGCCATTAACTATGCAGCCCATCACGGCCACGGTAAAGTGGTCCTGGTAGGACCCTAGTTTTTCTTCGACCTGGCGAGCCATGGCGATTACATCGAAGCCCAAAGTACGGGCGCAGCTCGGGCAGGCGATCACGTTCGGACCCCGGTGCCTGAGATCGAGGGCAGAAAGGATCTGATACGCCACCGGTAGCTCCTCGACCGGATTCTCGGCGAGGGAAACGCGGATTGTATCCCCGATACCATACGGGAGCAGCTGCCCAAACGCTGCAGCGCTCTTTATCGCACCGGGCAGCTTCGTCCCTGCTTCGGTGACACCGAGGTGTATCGGAGCGTCTGAGTACTTGCGAAACTCCTTGTTCGCTTCAACCATTTCGGGTACGTGGCTCGCCTTGAGGGAGACCTTGAAGTTCGTGAAGCTTAAGTTTTCCGCAATCTCCATCCTGTGGAGCGCACTCGCTACAAGCGCCTCCGCTTTGGGCAAATCCCAAAATCGCTTCTCGACAGAGCCAGAGTTGACGCCGATGCGTATTGCAGTGCCGGTCTCCTGACACTTCTCTATCACAGCGCGGAAACGGTCGTCACCGCCGATATTGCCTGGGTTGATGCGTACGCAAGCAGCACCCGCCTCGACCGCTCCCAAAGCCATTCGATAGTCGAAGTGCACGTCGGCGATGAGCGGAACCGGCGAGCGCCATACAACCTCTTTGAAACCTTTGAGCGCCTTCGATCCATTCACGGAAATGCGCACGAGGTCAGCGCCAGCAGCGTTCAGATCGTAAACCTGCTGGACGGTTGCTTCGACATTATGGGTCATCGTATTGGTCATAGACTGAACAGCTATCTGGGCGCCGCCGCCGATCGGCACCCCACCGACAACTATCTGCCGGCTGGTGATCGGACGTTTCTGTAACGTTGCCTCTGTCATGTCTTCAAGGTCCTACCTCAGGGATGAACGGCTGTCCGGTAAATATTTTACTAAGGTCTGCGTACGTTGCGAGCACAAACATCATCAGAATTAGAGCAAGCCCGAAGGCAGCGAACTTGCCAACTGTTTCGGCGCTCACCGGCCGCCCCAAAATCTTCTCCCCCGCGATGAAGAACAAATGCCCACCATCAAGCGGCAAGATGGGAAGCAGGTTAAAAATGGCGAGGTTGATGCTGATTAGTGCCAGAAGCTGCGCGAAGCTTTGCACACCTTGGGAAGCCACATCGCTGCTTACCTCAACTATACCTATGGGGCTCGATACAGAATCATAGAAGCTCACCTCGCCGGTAACGAGTTGGCCAATGAACGTGCCGAAAATTCCGATTATCTCTATTGTCCTCTCTACTCCAAGCCCTAAGGCCTCTAAGGGCCCATAGCTCGTTGTAATCACGATAGGACGGACACCGACTATTGCCTTCTCTGAGTCTTCAGGATCGGCAGTGAGCATCCCCGAAAACCTATCACGCTCCTCATTACGCTCCACAACGAGTTCTACCTTGTCCCCCGGCTGCTTTTTGCGCATGATCTCCTGGAACTGGCGCCACGACTCCACCTCTTCGCCATCGACCGCTACTATACGGTCCCCCCCTTGCATGCCAGCCTCGGCAGCTAAGGAGCCGGGAATCACATCTTCGACCTCCGTAGTGACACCAGTCGGTACGCCGGAGACGTATAGTGTAGCCAGGATCAGCACGGCCGCCAATAGATTCGCAAAGGGTCCAGCGAGGATGATAAAGGCTCGGCGCCAAGCGCCCTTAGATCTGTAGCTCTCAGGTCCCTTCTCCTCATCGTTCATTCCGGCCATCTTCACGAAACCCCCTAGCAGTATTATGCGTATAGAGTACGTGGTTTTGCCGATCTTCTTTCTTAAGAGCGGTGGTCCGAAGCCGAAGCCGAACTCGGTGACTTTGACGCCTACCGTCTTGGCGGCAAGCATATGACCAAGCTCGTGTATCACAACGAGCGCGCTTAGGCCTACAACGGCAGATATAATCGTCACTGTGTACCTCGCAGCACGGCCTTCTCCGCCACTTGTCGAGCCCAGCGATCGACGGCTTTTATAACCTCCATGCTGTCCATCGCGCCGAACTCCGGCACGACGTCGAGAACCTCCTCCACGATATCGGGTATGTGAAGAAATTGTATCCGGCGGTCAAGGAACGCCTCCACGGCGATTTCGTTGGCCGCGTTGAGTGCCACCGGATACGCCCCTCCGGCCTTCCCGGCTTGAGCAGCGAGCGGTAGACAACGGAACACCTCCTGTTGCGGCTCCTCGAAGGTCCATGTTGCTTCTTTGAAGCCAACCGGTTCGTCCTCCACATCGATCCTTTCGGGATAGAGGATAGCGTGGGCGATCGCTATCCTCATATCCGGGAGCGCCGCATGCAAGATCGCGGCCCTGTCCTTGAAGATTACTCCCCCGTGCACGATCGACTGTCGGTGCACGACGATTCTTATCCCATCAAAAGGAACGTCGAAAAGGTGGTGCGCCTCGATAGCCTCAAGGCCCTTGTTCATCAAGGTCGCAGAGTCTATGGTGATCTTGGGTCCCATCCGCCAAGTTGGATGCTTTAGTGCATCCTCCGGACCTATCCTCCTAAGCTCCTCCTTCGTATAGCCGAAGAACGGTCCGCCAGAAGCGGTCAACAGTAGCTCACGTACCTCCCCCTCGATTCTCCCGGCTAAACACTGAAAGATGGCTGAATGCTCCGAATCCACTGGTATGATAGGGGTACTTTTAGCCAATCGCATGACCCATTCGCCACCGACGACGAGGGATTCCTTGTTGGCCAGAGCAACAGTGTTGCCGGCCTTGAGGGCCGCGACGGTGGCAGCTAGCCCGGCGAAGCCGACGATCCCGTTGAGAACGATGTCGCTGGGGACCTCGGCAAGCGAAGCTGCAGCACCGTAGCCCATGAGCTTCTTCGTTTCGAGGTCTTCAAAGGTGCGTATGTCGCCGGACTCGAGTGCGATGTAGGGGGGCTCGAATTCCCGGACTTGTTCTCGGAGAATGCTCGTATTTCCTTTGGCCGAGAGACCCACTACTTCGAAGCGTCCAGGGTAGGACCTAACGACCTCGAGAGCCTGTAGACCTATGCTGCCGGTGGAGCCAAGGATGGTGAGGCGGCGTTTCAAACGGATGGGTATGTAGTGAAGGAGTAACTCATAGCATAAATAGCACGTAAAGGTAGTATACCGCCGGAGTGGTGAAGAGCAGGCTATCAATGCGGTCTAGGATGCCGCCATGGCCGGGCAGGATGCGGCCGAGATCCTTGAGATGCAAAATCCGCTTCAATACAGACTCAAATAAGTCACCGGCTTGGCTAGAGACAGAGACTACTACCCCCAAGATCACCGCGTCAATAATATTCACGTCCAGAAATGCGTGCGCGAAGTACCCAACAGCAACTACGGTAACCACAAGGCCTCCGATGGCGCCTTCATAGGTCTTTTTGGGGCTCAAGACCGGAGAGAGCTCGTGGTGTCCGAGAAAGCGTCCGGCGAAGTAGGCGGCGGAGTCAGAGATCCAGGGTCCGACCACAACGATAAGGACCAGGTAACGACCGTCGGGTAGCTCCCTGATCAGCACGAGGTGCGCCAGGGGCATACCGATCCAGAGCGTCATCAATAAGAATGCGAGAAAGCTCCTCAAAGTGCGCGCTTCAGGTCGGCTGGAGAGCCAGAACAACGCCCATGGCAAGCCTGATACTACCCCGGCCAGGGCGCCACTCGTACCGTAGGGGATCGAGAGCACAACGGGTAGCGCTCCCGCACCAAAAGTTGCCGTGAAAGATAACGGTGTCAGGGCACGAGCGAGCTCGTAGGCCGCAAGGCCAACTATGATGACGATAAACAAGGCGATGGCCCAGCGACCGGCCATGATGATACCGAGGACTATAGGCGCCAGAACCAGGGCGGTGAGTAAGCGCCACTGCAGCACGGCCTACAAATTCCCTTATATTCCGCCCCGGCGCCTGGAGCGGGTTGCGAAGGAGACGATGGCTCGACAAAACTCCTCCGGGGAGAAGTCCGGCCAGAGCGTCTCCGTGACATAAAACTCTGCGTAGGCGATCTGCCAGAGAAGGAAATTTGAGATCCTAAACTCCCCACTGGTGCGGATCACGAGATCCACCTCCGGCACCTCGGGGGCATAGAGGTATGAGGCGAACGTAGTCTCGTCAATCTCCTCAGGCTTCAGACCATCCTGCATCATGCGCCGGGCAGCGTCTACGATCTCTGCCCTGCCGCCGTAGTTGAGCGCGACGTAAACGTCGAGGTGGCTGTTATCTTTGGTTAGCTTCTCGGCTTCCTCGATAGCCCCCTGCACTGCTACCGGTAGGTGTGTCCGTCGGCCCAAGAAACGCAGCCGGGCCCCGCGCTCGTTAAGTTCCGTGACCTTGCCCTTAGCCGTCTCTAAGAAAAGACTCATGAGGGAATCTACCTCGGTTTCGGGACGCCCCCAGTTCTCAGTCGAAAAAGCATAGAGGGTTAATACCTCAACGCCGATCTCGCCCGCAGCTTCCAACAGCGGAGTCAAAACCGCGACCCCCGCACGGTGCCCAGCGGTTCGGGGTAGCCAGTGGGCCTTGGCCCATCGGCCGTTGCCGTCCATGATTACGGCAACGTGTCGCGGCACCTTCTCCTGGTCTAAGGGGGTTAGGGCACGCTCCCGATCATTCCAAGAGGAAAGCTCGAAGACCCTCTTTCGGATGGGATTCAGCAGGGTTCAGACCTCAAGAAGTTCGGCTTCCTTATCAGTGAGGGTGGCGTCGATACGTTTGATGTAAACGTCGGTCAATTCCTGAAGCTCCAATTCCGCACGGCGTTCATCATCCTGGGAGATCTCTCCTTCTTTACGGAGCTCCATGAGGTCGCGCATCTCGTCGCGCCTGATGTTTCTCACGGAGACGCGACCTTCCTCGGCCATGCCACGGGCAAGCCGGATCAGCTGCCTTCGACGCTCTTCGGTCAACTCAGGGACGGGGAGACGGATAATCTTGCCGTCGCTCTGCGGGTTCAGCCCGATATCCGAGTTGCCGATGCCTCGCTCGATAGCCTTGATCGAACCAAGATCAAACGGTGCCACCACGAGCAGCCTCGGCTCAGGAGCGCTCACGTTGGCCACGCTCCTTAAGGGCATCTTGGTACCGTAGACCTCGACCTCCACACGGTCCAGAAGTGAGGGGTTGGCCCTACCCGTGCGTATGGTGGAAAACTCACGCCGAACCGAATCCAGCGCCCCCCGCATCCGGTGCTCGGCCATCGTCAAGTCAATGATCTCGGACATACTATTCTCCTCCACCCGTGAGTTCACCTGTGGGTGTATTCCGGTTACTATCCCCCATGCTCCAAATTAGAGATCCAACGCGCTCGCCCCGGAGGATGCTGCGCAAGTTCCTTGGTTTCAGTATATCGAAAACGACTATCGGTAGACCCTCTCCGCTACAGAGTGTAGCCGCCGTGTGGTCCATTACCGCGAGGTTCTTCGACAGGAGATCCATGTATGTCAACTGTTCCATCCGGACCGCGTCTGGGTTCGCGCGTGGATCCTTATCGTACACTCCATCTACCCGGTTCTTCGCCATCAGTAGGGCGTCGGCTTCGATCTCTAGAGCCCTCAAAGCTGCTCCAGTATCGGTAGTGAAAAATGGATTACCGGTACCGGCGGCGAATATCACCACCCGGCCCTTCTCGAGGTGCCGCATGGCACGCCGCCTTATGTATGGCTCCGCAACTTCCTGAATCTGGATCGCAGACTGTACCCGAGTCTGTATGCCGCGACGCTCCAGCGCCGCTTGCAAGGCCAAGGCGTTTATAACGGTCCCAAGCATGGCCATGTAGTCGGCGGTGGCGCTTTCGATACCCAAGGCATCAGCAACCTGCGAGCCACGGAAGATGTTCCCCCCACCGACCACGACGGCCAGCTCCGCCCCTTCCTCGACCGCCTCCATAACCTGGTTGGCCGTGGCATCCAAACTCACGGATTCTATGCCGTATCCCCCCTCATCCGCCAGGCTCTCTCCCGAGAGCTTGAGCACAACACGTTTGACGGGTCCCAACTTAGGCTCTATAGCCGCCGTCTTCTCTCCCTTCACCGGAGTAGCTTCTTCCACGGTTCGTGCCTACACCTACTCAAGGCTCCCTAGAGTTCGTAGCGGATGAACCTACGGACGACAACGTTCTCGCCGACTTTCTGGATCGTCTCCTGAAGTAGGTCACCCACGCTCTTATCCGGCTCCTTGACGTAGTCCTGAGTGAGGAGGGCCTTTTCCTTGACGAACTTATCCATCCGACCCTCGACGATCCTCTCGATTATGTTCTCAGGCTTACCCTTTTCTCTAGCCTGCTTCTCGGCGATCGCGCGCTCCTCTGCAAGCACCTCTTGCGGAAGATTCTCTGGTGAGACAGTTAAAGGATTCATAGAAGCCACGTGCAACGCCACGTTCCGGGCGAAGTCCTTGAACTGCGGCGTACGCACCACGAAATCCGTCTCGCAGTTGACCTCGACGAGAACTCCCACCTTGCCGTTGAAGTGTACATAAGCTTCGATCAGACCATTATGGGTTTCGCGAGAGCTCTTTTTCGCTGCTATTGCTTGTCCTTTCTCCCTAAGGACGCGTCGGGCACCCTCAAGATCACCACCAGACTCTTCTAAAGCCCGCTTCACGTCCATCATCCCGGCAGCGGTCTCCTCCCGAAGCTGCTTTATTTTTTCGATGGTACTCACCAAAACTCAACCTTCCTGAAGCTCGTTGTTTTCGGTAGCCTCGTCCTCTGTCACTTTGCCCGCTCGGACTCCTCGGTTCATTTGCCCTATATGTTCTTAACAGGTCTGGTGGTCCCCGCTGGAGATGACTTTCGGACGCCCGTGCGCCCGTGTATATCTTGGTCGGTTCAGGGCCCGCCGGGTACCTTTCCGCTAATTTGCTAGTGTTGGCGCTCCTCTCGGTCGGGTGCACCTCTATAGCTTGTAGTCGGGTCTTCTTCCGGGGAGATCTCCCCTGCAGATTCATAAGCATCTGCCAAGCCCTTTGTATCATCCTCCGAAACGCCGCCGTCTCTGGCAGCTGCGGAAATGCTTTCACTCGCCTCCTCTTGGGCAACTAGAGCCTCCTCCACTGATGGAGGTGCGAACCTGTCTTCTAGAGCTGCCTCGTCCTCGCCCCGGCCCCCGATGATTGCGTCAGCAATAAGTTTGCTGATGAGGTTGATCGAACGTATCGCATCATCGTTACCCGGGATAACGTAGTCGACCACGTCTGGGTCGCAGTTGGTATCGGTTAAAGCTACAACAGGTATACCAAGACGGTTGGCCTCTTTGACAAGTAGCTCCTCGCGCTTCGGGTCGATTACGAAGACTGCTCCGGGCAGCCGCTCCATCTCAGTAATGCCAGCAAAGTTGCGTCTGAGCTTCTGGTACTCTCGATAGAGAGCGAACCACTCCTTGCCGGTCCTCTCTTCCTCTGGTGTCTCCTCCACGGTCGCCGCGAGCGTCTTGAAGTACTGGATGCGCGGGTAGATGGTCTGGAAGTTCGTGAGCATGCCGCCGATGTAGCGTTCGACGACATACGGCTGGTTACAGCGCATAGCTTGCTCGGCTACCGTGAACTGCGCCTGCTTCTTGGTCCCGACAAATAGGACATCGCGCCCGGCCTCAGCTACGTCCCTGATGAACTGCCGAGCTTGTTCGAGAAGGGTGAGTGTCTGGTCGAGATCAATGATATGGATGCCCGTTCTTTCGGCAAAGACGTATTTCTTCATCTTGGGGTTCCACCGGCGCGCCTGGTGTCCAAAGTGGACCCCGGCCTCTAGCAGCTCTCTGACACCTACCTGTTGGGCTGTACTCTCCAAAATTTCACTTCTCCTTGTATCAGGTGGTTAAACCTCCGCCCGCG
>JAFAPF010000385.1 GCA_019247245.1 Rubrobacter sp.
AGGATGTTCCTCCGGGAAGCCATCGCCTGAGAAGGCAAGAAGCTCGCTAAACTGCCGCGGGAAGTCCTCTGCATCGAGCGCGTCCCGCGAGCGGCGCAAGGCCGTGGCCGCAACGGGGTCGGTGCCGAGCGGGCGCCCAATACCGAGGTCGATGCGCTCCGGGTGTAGGGCCTCCAGAACTTGGAAGGTTTCGACGACCTTCAGTGGGGCGTGGTTGGGGAGCATAACCCCGCCAGCGCCGACCCGGATTCTCTCGGTCACGTTCGCGACGTGTCCGATCATGATCTCCGGTGCCGAGCTAGCAATGCTTGGCAGGTTGTGGTGCTCGGCCAGCCAGTAGCGCTTGTAGCCGAGCCGGTCGGTGAGCCGGGCTAGCTCGAGCGTGTTGCGTAGTGCCTGGGCGCCATTGGAGCCCGCGCTGACCGGGGAGACGTCAAGGACGGAGAGTCCGAAATCCATGTTGTGTAACCCCTTTGCAGAAACGTTCTTTCAGAAATGTCTTTTGAAATTACTTTCAGTTATTCTATCTGTACTGGTATTGTGCCATCTATATTTGCCTGCAGTATGGGGACAGTCGCCAGAGTCAGCCTTTGGTGCTTAGCGGAAAAGGATTGAGACGAGAGGGGAAGGGGCGGGCTGGAGCATTCGGAGACGAAGTTCTGTATCGTCGGCGCTGGTTTCGCTGGGCTTGCGGCGGCTCGCAGCCTCACGAAGGCCGGAGGTACCGTGGCCGTGCTTGAGGCGCGCGATCGAGTCGGTGGTCGCGTCTGGACCGAGCACCTGGACGACGGGACGGAGGTGGACCTCGGCGGCACCTGGATCGGAGCCGGCCACGACCGCCTCTACGCGCTCGCCGAGGAGCTGGGGGTAGGCACCTATCCCACCTACGACGAGGGCGAGAGCCTCATCCTCACCGAGGATGGCAAGATCCACCGGTTCGAGGGCACCATCCCCTTCGCCGGCATCGGCCTCTTCTCCCTCGCTGGCATGGGGCTGGGGTTCACGGAAATGGAAGAGATGGCGAAGCAGGTCCCGATCGAGGCTCCCTGGGAAGCCGCGCGCGCGAATGAGTGGGATGCGCATTCGGTCGCTAGCTGGGTAGAGGCGGGACTCAACGTTCCGGGCGCGACGGCGCGGAGCATGGTGCAGCTGCTGTGGGGGGGATTTTTCACCTCTGACACCTCAGAGGTGTCCCCTCCTGCATGCGCTCTGCTTCCTCCACGCCAATGTCAGCATCGAATACTTGGAAAGCACCGAAGGTGGTGACCTGCAGGACCGGGTACAGGGTGGCATGCAGACGATCGCCAACAAGATGACCGGCGAGCTTGGCGACGCGCTGCACCTAGAGTCCCCCGTCCGCGCCATCGGGCAGGACGCGCAAGGCGTCACGGTGAGAGCCGATAACGTCACGGTGCGGGCGCACCGGGTAATCGTGGCGCTCCCGCCGACGCTAGCCGGCCAGCTACGCTACGACCCGATGCTGCCGGTAGACCGGCTGTTGCTCAACCAGCGGGTGCCCAACGGCGCGATCGCACGCGCGATAGCCGTCTACGAGGAGCCGTTCTGGCGCGCCGATGGGCTAAGCGGGCGTAGCATCGCCCTGAACTCGCCGGTCTCCTACTCGATCGACCAGTCACCGGCGTCTGGGCGGCCGGGCATGCTCAGCAGCTATATCGCGGGACCGGCCGCCCGCAAGTTCGGCCGATTGGACGCAGCCGAGCGGCAGCGTATGTTCCTAGAGGCGTTGGAGGCCCGGTTCGGGCCGAAGGCGGCCAACCCCGTGCACTACATCGAGGCGGACTGGTCGAAAGAGGAATGGAACCAGGGGGCCATGATGGGCCACTACCCGCCAGGCGTCCTCACAGAGTTCGGCCCGGCGCTAAGCGCGCCGGTCGGGCGTATCCGCTGGGCCAATAGCGAGATGCCGACGCACTGGCACGGTCACATCGAGGGTGCGATTCGCTCGGGGGAGCGCGCCGCAGAAGAGGTGTTGCAGGCAGGCTAACGACCTAGATCGCCCGCTTGTGAAGGGCTACCGTACCCCAAAGTTGCGGTCCCCCTCTATTGGGCCGGCGCGAGCTCCTTGACGCAGAATTGCAAAATAGGTGCAAGATTACAGCCTTAGTGCGTACGTTGCTAGAAAAAGGAGACAGCGATAATGGCATCAACAATGGGGTTGAACCGAACTGGGTCAGGGTTGAACCGCGCGACGCAGAGCAACATACTTTGGGGGCTATCGGCGTCTTCGCCTTTTATGCTTGTGCATCGAACGTACCCAGTTTAATTCCTCCAGGTCTCTCTGCCATCACCTTTACCATATTACTCCTCGGCGTAGCGGTGCTTCACGAGACGATCAACTATCGCGCTAGGGATTTCGTGGCCTCTTTGTCATCACCTTTATCCTTAGCAATAGCGCCGAGAATATGAGCATCTTGACGGAGATACCGTTCGGCCACTACTACTACTCGGACATCTTAGAGGCTAAGCTGTTCCTCGTTCCGCTGATAATCGCGCCCGCGTATTTCGCTGTGGGTTATTTGTCGTGGACGCTGGCCCACGTGCTCCTAGGAGCGTTCGAGTACAGACCACAAGGCTGGAACGCATGCTTGGTACCACTGGTTGCCACCTTTGTCATGGTGGCGTGGGATATGAGCATGGACCCTACTACTTCGATAATCGACCGCAGCTGGATATGGCTGCACCTACTGCTGCCAAGAGCTCGTATAAGTAGTTTGGGTTCGAATGGGGTGGCTTAAACTATAAGATAGGCATCCTACTGAAAGCCTATGCAAATAAAGGTGGGTTGTCTGTGAGGGTCCCAAAACTCATTAACGTTGCCAAGTATCGACACTTTGATTTCGGTATGAGTTTTGGAACAGATTCGTAAGCTTAAATAGGTTGCTTTGATGTGAGAGAGAGGAGTGTACCGAAAACGAACCAGCTTGTTGAAAAAGTCTTTGTCGGAACAGTCAATGGTCCAAAACGAGACCAAAACACCTAAAACCCCGGGCCAAGACCCTCCAAAATTGGGATTTCAACCCCCCTGAGCGGGATCAGAAAAGGGCATGAAGGAGTTTCTTAACAGGCTGGGTCGTTTTTAGAACACTCTGCTGTATCGAAAAGGGGCGTTTTTGACACATGCCTGGTCGGACAATCCCCATTCTCTGACTTCACAGGATAGCGTCAACGAGGTAGCTTAAGCACTTATTGTGCTACGAGTGGTTAGTTGGAGCAAGATAGTTGTAGCCCGACAATCTTTTCGGCAATCTATAGGATTACTAGCCAAACTCAAGCACTGCTCACCAGAAGCTCGCGGCCGTTGAGAGGAAAGACGGGCCGATTGTTGTTGCTGTAGATCGAAGCAAACTGTTCGATCTACGCTCGTGATAGCTCAACCGGCTGCTCAATTACGTTCCACTGAACGCCTTCGGTACATGGAGGAGTGGTCAGAGACCCTTCATAGGAGTATCGAGAGGCTTGCTGTGGGTTTGCTGGGAGAAGATCGATGGCGTTCAAGTTGTTCTTTCCATTCTGGGTCTCCCC
>JAFAPF010000289.1 GCA_019247245.1 Rubrobacter sp.
ACTGGCAGGATGAACGCCAAGTAGCTCTCGGCACTCGACTCTCTGTCGGTCAGGCGTCGCCTAATGCGATCTTCGAATACCTCCTTTAATAGGCTCAAAGCTTCTACATGAGAAGATTCCATCGTCCGCATCCCTCATTTATACAAGCGGTTGCTTAAGCCAGCTAACTGCTTCTTTGCCGTAAGGCTACCACGAGCGCATAGACGAAAGCGTTCCAGATGAGAACGGGAAAACCTGCTGTTAGCTCTAAACGCCTAGGCATCCCGCCAGGGTAGATGAGAGGCGCAATGTAGTGCTGGATAAATCCACCCTCGTAGCCAGCTTGCCCCGCTAGGTGTCTAAACCTGTTCTCTAGCGGAGTGAGCGGACATACTCGGCTGAAAAGGTTCACAAACGAGGACCATAGGACCGAGGGGACATGAAGCCAGGCAATCCAGCGCTTCCAGAGCACAAGAAACCCGCCCAGGACCGAAAAGACAACAAAGGCGAAGTGAAAAACCAGGACAAAATTTCCTAGTATGCGTGCTTTCACTTCCTTCTCCTCTCTCACTACTTTGTACCTCGACCCAAACCGATGCTATGAAGATCTTGATAGCCGTGCAGATCTAGCCCAGTGAGTTTAGGGATGCCTGCAGACGCACTTGGCATTCACTAGAGACCATCTGGTAGTGCTCTATGGACTTGTATTATCGCGCGTGTTAGCGAGCCCAGCCGCCGCCCTCGCTATCGCCCGGTCCCGGCCAGGAGTCGTAGGACAGGCCCTCGGTAGGAAATGGCGACTCGGCTCGCGGCTCGAACACCAGCCACGACCCTTTAATGCCGGTGTCTCCCCCGTAGCTTCCCCTGCCAGGCACCACATTCGCAAGACGATTTCCTTGTCGAGCAAAGGTCTCGAGCGTCCGGCTAACCTCCTCAGAGTGTGACACAAAGACAACGCGATGCCGCTCTGTAATCTCCTCAACAGAGGCCTGTCCTGCCTGCTCCTCTTGGGCGATGGCCTCGGCCAGGAGCTTCTCCCGCTCAACCGCTTCAGCCCACAGCTTCTCCCTCTGGGCTGCAGCTTCTGCTTTGTGAGCCCTATCTTGCTTGCGCCACTGCTCTACGTGTTCTTCGATCCGGTGCAGGATTCTCTCGATCGTGGGTGTGCGTCGCTGACTCATCTTACCTCCTTGGGGTAGTCACCGATTTTCTATTCAACTTTAACCATAGAAGTCGTGACCGTCTTGGTCAAGGTGGCTCATTTGCCTGGTCAGAATTGACCAAACCTCTCTTTCTTCTGTGGATACTTTCCTACCCGCCTCCCCAGCATTACGGTGCTAGTATAACCCCCGGAAGATAAAATATTCCTTTTGCAGCTTGCGGGAACATAGGAGAGGTATTAAAGGGGTGAGCATGGGTGATGATAAAGAGCGCACCACTAATCTCCCTCAGGCGGTCAGAAGCCTAATCGAGGCTCGTACAGGGGATGCCATCTTCATAATAGGACCAGACTACCAGATCCTCTATTGGGATTCGGAGGCTGAGTCTCTCACGGGGCTCATGTCCGAAGAGGTAGTGGGCAAGCGCTGCTACGAGGTGGTGCTGGGCGAACGCGAGGGCGGCAACCCCTTCTGTACTTATGGGTGCTCGGTTATGCATCTGGCCCAAGCCGAGCGCCCGGTCTCCAGCTACGACATACGCATCATCACCCGTTCAGGTGAGAAACGGTGGGTAAACGTAAGCAACCTAACCGTCAATTCTGAAGAAGGACCTTATCTAGTGCACCTTATGCGCGATGCTCAGAGGTCTCACGAGACGCTGGAGCTGGCATGGGGCTTAATCCAGCTCTCCTCAAAGAAAGAGGCCCCTGCTCCTTCCCGCAGAGACATCCCGACGCTAACGCCCCGGCAACTGGAGGTCTTGAGGCTGCTCTCTGAAGGAAGTAGCGCTAAGGAGATCGGCCAAGAGCTATACCTCTCGCAAGCTACCGTGCGCAACCACATCCGCTCGCTGTTGCAGGCTTTAGGAGCCCACTCGCAGCTTGAGGCGTTGGCTAAGGCCCGGGAGCTGGGCTTGCTGACCGAATAGCTTCTCTTGACTCCTAGGTACTTTTAGTCAACCTTGATCAGGTAAATAGCCTACTCTGCTCAGGTCAGAACCGCTTCGTCCTACTATAGTCCGGCTAGGTCGGTAGGAGACTAGAGGTAATTTTGGACGAGCAAGGTTTAACTCCTTCGAGGGCTAGGTTTATTCAGCCGCTAGGGCAAGCCCGGTACGGCCGAGAAAGCGGGCCTGTGGGTGAGTTGAACTTGCTCGCTAGTGCGGGACTGGCGGTGCCAGAAGGGGTGGTACTCACCGATGAATTTCATCGGGAGTTTATGAAGGACAGCGACCTGCTGCAAAGCATCCAAGCCGCTGCTGACGGGCTCGAAGACATCCACAAGAGCGCCCTAGAAGTGCAGCTCAGGTACGATTCAATACCCATAGAAGGTGAGTTAAACCGTCTAATCTGTGAAGCGTTAATCGAGCTAGGCGCCGCAGCAGTTGCGGTCGTATCTGAGAACGCTATAAAGAGCGACCTCGAAAGTATCCCGGAAGTACGTGCCGCCATCCGTGATGCTTGGCTCTCTTTGCAGGGCTTGGGGAGGCAGATCGAAACCGTCGCCCGAGGTGAGAACATCCCGAGATGGCCGGTGCTTATCCAGCGCCAGCTATATCCCGAGTACACTGGCTGGTCTATGACCGGGGACCTTCCGGAGAAGGGCTAGGAGCAAGGCGCCCGACAATAGGAACGTGGTGCTGTATGACCTCACGTCCGCCGGTAGAGCGCTACCTTCTGATAGCCAGAGCATAGATCACATCATCCTAGAAGCGGAGCGCCTCCTGGGAGAACCTGCTCGGCTCGAATGGGGCTTGAAGGGCGGACGGTGGTACATACTCTAGTCGAGCGTGATGCCGTCCCTCCGATGACTTTGGTGCTACGCTCTCTCCTTGGTGATATCGGCAGCGTTCTCGAGACGACGGTTATACCCGAACGCCGTCGTGGGCTTGTAGGCACAGGGGACCAACCCGAGCTGTGCAAGTTCATGCTGATTTCCTTCCTGGCCGGCTGCTCACCATGCTCCCTGATCCACCTTGACGCTACACCCTATCCGAATTGACTATCTTCTACGGTACATACGACACCGGACTGGTTGAGACGCG
>JAFAPF010000436.1 GCA_019247245.1 Rubrobacter sp.
TTAGCCGCTCATCGGCAACCATGAGAAAGTTAGCGGGCTAACCGAGAAATGAGGGAAGTGCAGCGCATGAGTGAGGAGAGACACAGTAGCGAAGACAAGGGTGAGGGAGCGAGTGACAAGGCTAAGGGCCGGATCAGGGAAGCCTCAGACGCGCTAAGCGGGGATAGAGAAAAGAAGAGCGGTAGACAAGATAGGGTCGAAGGGGCAAGAGACAAGGCCAAAGGTCGAGTCAAGGAGGCAATCGGCGCCCTAACTAGTGACGAGGCCAAGAAAGCTGAGGGGCGCTCGGAGCAGAGGAAGGGTACTCTCAAAGAGAAGAAGGGACATCTGAAGGATCTCTTTAAGTAGTCTACGTAAGCTTGTATGGCATCCACCGGTGTCTCCGCCAATTACTCGCTGAACCCCTTCTGCCCATAGCCTCCGTCGAAGAACTGAGTTATGTTAGCCATACTTATTCCTCCTTTATCTAGCACCCTTCGTGTGTTGCAGCGAATTTCTCTGCGTCGCGCCGACTATCGCTACTCGTCCCGCAGTAAGCGGTGTGCCTCAGGCCTCTCGTCCCCTGCACTACCGGAAGCGCTGCGCTGCTAGCTAGTAGCAGTTGTAGTAGAGGGCTCGCCCCCTGTCACCTGCTGGCGGCGGTTGTAGGCCTTCTCTACGATGTCGCGAGCAACCTCCCGGCCTCCAATCCCAAACGCTAGCGCTAAAGCTAAACCTACCGCTCCAAGCAGGATAAGGAACGTGTTCGCCGTCAGCCGCACCGCTATCCCAAGCTGAGTAAGCGCAGCGAAAACCGCGTAGATGATGGCGTGCTGCGCTATAGAAGCCAGTATCTGCGAACCCTTTGCTCCCTGGACTATCCCCGCTACAAAGTTTGCCAGTAGCGTTGCCAAAAACAAGCTCAGTATCGCAACGAATATGCTGGGGATAAAGGTGATAAGCTGATTTAAGACCCCAGAGATCTGCTGTACTCCTAGGGCGTTAGCAGCCATAGTTTTTGATTCGCAGTCATTTTCTTTGATGGCACTTTTGTTGACGATGACTCGGCACAGGAGTAGCCTGAATTCCTTACCTAATTTACCTAATTAGAGGCGCAGAATCTTTGGGAGAGGAGTAGTGCGTGGAAAGGGTAGTAGATTCCGTCGAGGGGGCATCTCCGAGTCGGGAAGTAGTGATCCGGGCACTGGATGAATGCTACGACCCGTGCTGTCGAGACAGGAAGATAAGCGTCGTCGACATGAGGCTCATCGAGAACATCGAAATCCAGGGCCGGGACGTGAGGATTGAGATGATGCTCACCACCGGTTGGTGCCCGTTCGCCGCCCGGCTGCTAGACATGATCGAGGAAAAAGTAGGCAGCTTACCAGCGGTGGACGCGGTGCACGTAGAGGTGGTGTGGGACCCAACGTGGACTCCCGACAGGATGAGCAGCGACGCACGTGAGAAGCTGCGGTTGCCACTGGAGAAGCTGATGCCCTTGCGCGAAGCCAGGCTGAGAGGAGAAAGCGCATGATAAAGGACGACGTACTGGTCTTCGACTGCGTGGCTCACCCGTTTAACTTCGACCCGAGCAACGCTTAGGGCAGGCGAGCTGTTCAATAACCACCTCTACGCTTTTCACCAGGTCCTGACGCCTGACGACCAGCCGAAGCTCTCCGCCGAGGAGTTTTTGAAGGAGTGGAGCACAGAGGAGATCAGCCGTATGGTCTTCGACGAATCAGACACAGATATGCTCGTTGACATGCCACTGCCCCTCACCGACCTTTTCCGCGACGGGCTCTCACCCTGGGAGCGGTGTGTTGAATTGACAGAGGAGAACCCGGACCGTACCGTCTTCTGGGGCACGGTCAACCCCTTAGAGGGCCGCAAAGCGCTGGAGATGATGAAGGTCCAAGTTGAGGAGCATGGGGCCAAGGCGTTCAAGTTCTACAACGTCCGCTACGACTACGGCGAGCCCTTCCTGGCGAATGGACGATCCGCAGGTCGCATTCCCCGTCTACGAGAAGGCTCAGGAGCTCGGCGTTAACCTGATCGGGGTCCACAAGGGCGTACCCTTGGGCGCACAGCCCATCGAGGCGACCCAGATCTGGGATATGGATGGAGCCGCAGCGAACTTCCCGGATATAAATTTCGTGATCTTCTACGTAGGGTTGCCATTCATAGATGAGACCTGCTGGCAGCTCGTGCGCTACCCGAACCTGTACGCTTCGATCGCGGCCATGGTCAACTTCATTGTACGCTCGCCTCGGCAGTTCGCCGAGTGGCTCGGGAAACTACTGTTCTGGTGCGGAGAGGATAAGATTATCTACGGCTCGGAAACCCCAATCTGGCATCCTAAGTGGGCGCTCGATGCCTTCTGGAACTTTGATTCCGCAGGATATGGTGGAGGGCTATGGCTACCCACAGGTCACCGAACAGGCTAAGCGCAAGATCCTCGGTGAGAACCTGCTGAAGCTGCACGGCATGGACGTAGACGAGACACGCCAGAAGCTCGCCGAAGCCTCTTGAGGTAGCTCTTACCTAGAGGTTTCACTGCAGTAGAGACCGTACGCCGGTTGTGGCATTGGCATAGAGACTAGGCCGTGGTTACCGAGCTAAAGAGCTGAAGAGCAGGCTCAAACCGATGATTTGCCTATTACGAGTGAGAGACCGTCTCCACAGGTAGGGCACAACGAACCGAGTATCAATAATTAGAGAATGTACACCCGAACGATGAAATCGGATAGATACTGCGCGTAAGTCAGCGTGTAAAAAGGTTTAACCCTCACCTTTACCAAACAGGCTCTTACATCTTCGTGGGATTGTTTCCCGGCCCCGTATTATTCTGGAGTCAAAGATGCTCAGATATAGCCTCATCCCAAGCGCAAAGTGGGGAATAAAGCGTCCCACAAGAGATCCAACGGCGAATATGGTCAAGAGAACCAAAGCACGCCCACATGCTACACAAAAGAGCCGTTTGTGCCTTGCATGACGGATCAGGAGCTTTATATTTATACGATAGGTTTCACCAGAGCTGGGGTAGCTGTCGGGAAAGCCTCGAGGTATGGTGGAAAAGATTTGGGGAAAGGAGGAAATTACTTTGTACGAGAAGGATGGCGAGAAGTATTTCGTGGTGGAGTCGCACACCCACTTCTGGGACGCAAGCCCGGAGAACTACAGGAACGAAGAGTATGGTTACGGTTGGATCGACTGCTTCTACGGTTATCACAGTGCCTTAAGCCCCGAGGAGTATCTCTGGCCGCTGGAGAAGTTCCAGAAGTACTCCGAAGAGGACATGATGCACGACCTCTTCGAGATTGGCTACGTAGATAAGGGCATCTTCCAGCCTACCTACCTAAAGGACTTCTACATAAACGGGTTCAACACCGTGGAGCAGAACGCAGTCCTCAAGGAGAAGTATCCGGACAAGTTCATCTTAAACGGGCGCTTCGATCCCCGGGACGGTCCCGATGGACTTATAGAGTTCGAGGATCAGGTAAAGAGGTATGACATAAAGGGGATCAAGCTCTACACGGCTGAGTGGAAGGGAAGCTCGAAGGGCTGGAGCTTGAAGGACGATTGGGCTAAGAGGTACCTGGAGAAATGCGAGGAGCTAGGGATCACCAACATCCACGTTCACAAGGGCCCTACGATCTGGCCCTTTAACCGTGACGCCTTCGACGTGGCCGACGTCGATGATGCGGCTACCTCTTTCCCCAACCTTAACTTCATCGTCGAGCACGTGGGTCTTCCCAGGCTTGAGGACTTCTGCTGGATAGCGGTCCAAGAAGCCAACGTCTACGCCGGGCTCTCCGTGGCGATGGCGTTCATCCACACCAGGCCACGGTACTTCGCCCAGATAATAGGGGAGCTGTTGTACTGGCTCGATGAGGACCGCATTCTCTTCGGCGCCGACTACCCTTTGTGGCACCCAAAGTGGCTCGTCGAGCAGTTTGTGGACTTCCAGATCCCCGAGGACATGCAGGGCGAGTACGGGACACTCACCCCGGACATGAAGCGCAAGATCCTGGGCCTCAACGCCGCACAGCTGTACGACGTCGAGGTACCCTCCGAGGTCCCCCAACCGGCTGCGGTGGGCGCCGCCGAAGAAGCGTACCCGGAAGAGCCGTATTAGTATGCCGACCGAGGAGGAGGTTCTGGGCGCCCTTTCGGGCGTTCGGGACCCCGAACTGGACGAACCCATAACGGATCTGAACTTCGTATCGGAGCTGAAGGTAAACGGTGGAGCCGTTAACCTCCGGCTCAAGCTGCCGACATACTTCTGTGCCCCAAACTTCGCCTACCTTATGGTAGCAGATGCCCGAGCGGCTGCTCTGTCGGTACCTGGCGTCC
>JAFAPF010000498.1 GCA_019247245.1 Rubrobacter sp.
CGATCCTCTCTTTTTGTGCTCTCCCGCAGTTTTCGTAATTATTGACTCGCTAGACGGTGAGCGATATCAACAGTCTTACTAGTGCTACAGTGAATGTACTCTTATCAGCTACGACGGTGCCGACATCGATATGCTCGCTGAGGGAGCGACCGTTCTCGCCCACGTACTGGCTACCACGATGGCTCGAGGTGCGCACACTTCTTACCACCTGGTCCTTCTCGACGCCCATCGATCGAATAGAGTTACTAACGTCCTACCAAGCTCCACTTGTGGGTGCTTGACGGAATCACGTTGGGCTCAGTTGTGAACTCATCCTTGGGCCTTCCGCGACCGAGTCTGGTAGCGCTTCGTCCTCCGAGAAGAAAAGAGACCCCAGCTAAAGCCGGAGCCTCAACACAAGGGTCGCCTAGCGGACCTGTAAGAGGTCCGCGACAAAGGGGTAGCGGTAGTCTGCGCCCCGGCTCACCCTGTTAGCCGCGTAGGTAGCGTGGACAAACAGCACGATAGTCAGAAGAGCCATCTCCGGCACGAGAAGGAAGCCGATCAGGATCAGCATTAAAAGCCCCGTGAACGCCCAGCCAACCCCCAGCAGCACGAGCCACCCTACCTGGTACCACATCGACTGGAGCGCGTGAAACGCCACCCTGGACTAGCGATCTCGGTAGACCATCCAGATCACCTGGGCCGGAATTGACCCCAAGAAAATCAAGGATCTATGGGTGTAACCCCGCAACACTCATCTAGTAGCCGAGGCAATCGTAAGTTTATGTATTACCTGGTATAAGGAAGGAGCGACGAGGTTAGAACCAGCCTTTGATCCGCAGCTATAGAAGGAGGTATCGTGCAGGTAACCGTCATAAGAGAACCGCAAAGCGAAATTGTAGTCGAGGAGCGCGAGCGCCCAGTTCCTCAACTAGGGCAAGTGCTGATCCGTGTGCGGCCCTGTGGTGTTTGCGCTAGCGATCTAGATGTGCAGCAGGGCGCCTTTCCCTTTGCTCAATACCCCATCTTGCCGGGTCATGAGGTCGCTGGCGTGGTTGAGGAGGTTGGTGAAAGTGTAAGCTGGCCTGAGACGGGCAATCGGGTCGGGATACCCTGCTAGCTTTACTCTTCCTGCGGTCACTGCAAGCGGTGCACCCGCGGTGAGGAGGTACTATGCCCGGAGATGCAAGTGACCGGGGTCATGCAAGACGGGGGCTATGCAGAGTTCATGCTTGCCCCTGCCGCTTACGTTGCCCCTGTCCCTGACTCTTTAGACTTCGCCGAGGCTGCTCCGCTAATGTGCGCAGGCCTCACAGTGTACAATGGGCTGCGTAACGCTAAGTTCGAGCCTGGACATAAGGTCGCTGTGCTCGGGCTCGGCAGGCTAGGTCACCTTGGTATACTCTATGCGCGCGAGATGGGTGGCACTATCGTCGTCCTTTCCGGCAACCCTGACAAGGAGGACGAGGCCAAGGAACTCGGCGCTGAGATGTTCATCAACACGAAAAGCGGCTCTGTGGGCGATGCCTTGTACTAGTGGGAAGGTGGAGCGGACGTAATCCTCGCCACCGCCCCTGCTGCCGAGCTAATGACCGACGCACTCCCGAGCCTCGCCCCCGATGGCACGCTCGTAGTTTTGGGCGTCTCGCCCAGTGAGATAAGGGTCACAGCCCCTTGGCTCTCGTCTCCAGTAGGCGGCGGCTTATGGGCTCGACCTCAGGCTCACGAAGGACATCCGCTATGCCCTCCAGTTTGCCGCGACCCACGGTGTGAGGCCTCGGATCACAGGCTACGGGCTTGAAGACGCAAGCACGGTGCTAGGTGATATGCAAGAAGGACGACTGCGTAACCGCGCTGTGCTAGTTATGGACTGAAAAGCTTCCTCAGGATGCTGGCGAGTACAGTTGGCCCTCTACTGACATCGAATCGTTTGCCAGGCGTCCCAGTCTTCGGCTCACGGCGAGGACATGAAGGTCTTCTTCGGGAATGCGTAGGTATGGTTACTTGCTGCTCGTCCTCAGGAGGGGCAGTATTACGTCGTTAGGTGCTATTAAAACGGTTTGCAATAGGATTGGGTTGAAGCACTATGAGAGCATGAACGCTCACTCGATAAACCTGCGCGAGAAGATAGTCACCGCTAAGAAGCGAGGGATGTTCACTGCCGAGGTTGCCCACGCCTAATGCGTAAGCCTCTTCTCCGTCAAGCGCTACGCTGAAACGCCCCGGGAAGGAGATCGTTGCGCCCGAAGAGGAATCCAGACAGGCGCCGATTGCCGCGACCGAAACCTTCATCACGCCTCCCAAAGGGACGACCACGAACGCCTTCACCGCTGACGAGCTGGATTATCTGCTCAGTGAACGCTGGCTCGCCCGCCTAGCGACCGTTGGCAAAGACGGCACGCCGCATGTCACCCCCGTAGGCTGGGCCTACAACGCCGAGCACGATACGACCGACAACGGCGGCACGCCCGCTTCGCAGTACGTCGTGGTACTTCTTGGTCCGTTCTAAGCTATGGTCGCCGATGTCATCGACGACGTGCTGCCTCCGTGGAAGCTGCTCAGCACCGAGATCCGCGGGGCAGCCGATGCTCTCGACCAGCCGGTGCCGCTGATTCGCATCCACCCCGAGCGGATCGTGTCTTGGGGTATCGAGGGCAAGGTGCTCGGCGAGCGCCACTCTCGCACCATCGGCTGAAGTTGCCCCGACGTTACGAGAAGCAACTGCAGAGCCTAATGTCTACTTGCTGCCAGCCTCGGAGCGTTTTTACTTTACAGTTACCGTGGCGAGCGTGAGTGTGTTTATGAATGCTGTAGGTAATCTCTGAGGATAGTCAAGGCGCTGTTCCTAGAATTTCTATTTTTCTAAAGTCAGTTCAGAACCGCTTAAGTTATTCGTCGAATCGGACGATAATGATTTAAAATAGGTTTATAAGCTATTTCCAGGAGGGGGGAATGCATTCTAAAGAATCTACAGGCTCGCCTGTACCGATGAGTCGTCGAGACTTCCTCAGGTTAAGTGGAGTAGGGTTTGCTGCGGGCGCGGTGTTGCTCGGAATAATAGGACCCGGCAAGGTCCTAGCCCAAACTTCACCGAACTCTCACCTTATGGCGGAGTTCGTGGAGGCAGCCGAGGAGTATGACCTTCCTGCGAGTCTACTGCTCGCTATGGGCCACGTGAACACCCGCTGGGAGATGCCTCCTCCGGAGGCAAGCGCCTATAAACCAGGTGATCCCCACGGTCGAGGCGCTTACGGGATCATGCAACTCGTTCAGAACGACTTCGAGAATACTTTGGGAGAGGCATCGGAGCTGACCGGGATTTCCGAGGAGAGGCTCAAGACGGACCGCAAGTCCAACATCCTTGGCGGGGCGGCACTTTTGGCAGAGTCTCAGGGAGAGAAGCCCCCTCGTCTTGGCGGCTACTTCGGGGCGGTGGCCGGTAAGGGAGGGCGCGGAAAGTCCTTTGAAGCCGTGACCGGAGTTGGGGCCGGCGAGCTCTACGCTGATCAGGTTTTCGAGATGCTCAGAAAGGGCTCTTCGGAGAAGACTCTCGACGGCGAGGAGGTCGATCTGCCATCCCAGGAGGATCAGCTCTAATGGGGATCTTCTATACCTCGTATCCGGCGGACCCGAACAAATACACGGAGGCCTACCGCCCGTATTCTGACTCTATCAACAAGATCGTCATCCATGCCACCTAGGGTTCTTGGTCGGACGCTATCAATTGGTTTCAGAACCCAAACTCAAGGGTTTCAGCCCATTACGTCATTCGCTCCTCAGACGGCCTTATCAGCAAGACGGTGTTGAAGAAGGACATCGCCTGGCACGCGGGAAACTGGGACTACAACCAGACCAGCATAGGTATTGAAAATGAAGGCTTTGTCTCAGATCCGAATTGGTTCACCGAAGCGATGTACGACTCCTCGGCCAAACTCTTGGCCTATATCTGCAAAGCATACGATATCCCGATCGACCGCTCCCGCATTATCGGACATGTCGAGATTCCCGGCACCGACCACACTGATCCAGGCATCTACTGGGACTGGGACAAATATATGAACTACATCTGGTACTACGCCAGCATCATATAAACCACTTATGAGCAATCTCACCCGGTCTTGAAGTCTGGAGACAGAAGACGGGAGGTGCGGAGCGTGAAGCCTTTCGGAGTGATGATCTGGGCCGCTCTGCTGGCGGCCGTTCTGGCCAGCGAGTGTACCACCCTGAAGAATCAACTCCCGCAGGGGACGACTTCTGACGAAGAGGTGACTCAAACACCGGCTCGAAACGACGAGACCACAGGCGGAGCAGCTATCGAGACGGCGTTTACCGCGACTACCGAGATGAACGGGGGTTCGCAGGGAGCTGCGGACAGCATCCAGGGAGTAAGGTTTGGCCAGCACGAGGGCTACGAACGGGCGGTTATAGGCTTCGATTCGCAAGGCGCCCCAGCTCCGCAAGTTCCGCTCTGGACGCTGAGCAGCCCCACCGGAGAGGGGTATGCGCGGATCACGTTTCCAGGCGTCGACGCCACGGCTGTCACCGACGGAAACCTCGGGGGCTCTATTCTGGACAACTTCTACGTGGTCCGGGCCCCAGGTGGGGGAATGTTCGTGGACATCTTCGCCACAGGAGCGTTCCAATACCGCGTGACCGAGCCCTCCGATCCGGGACGCTTGGTCATCGACTACCGACCTGCAAACGTTGATCTAAGCTTCCCTATCCCGGCCCGGGGAGAAAAGACGATCCTCTTTCAACCCCGTCGGGGGGAATCTATAACCAGCCCGCTAAGGATAAGCGGCTACTCCCGAAACTTCGAAGCCTCGAACACAATCACGCTGATGGATTCGAGCGGCAACGTGCTCTCGCATAGCACCGTCTCATCAAACGACTGGACCGAGACTTGGGGGTACTTCGAGGCACGGTTGGCGTTTCCGATCTTTCACGGACAGGCAACCCTCCGTGTCGGCAGTAATAGCCCACGTGATGGCTCGTTCGAGGGAGTCGAGGTACCGGTTACTTACGGCGGAGGTTAAGGATGCGACTGGTTGAGCATCTTACTTCTCGCGATAGCGCAAGGAACAAGATCATCCACTACCGAAGAGATATGAGGATCAGGCTTACTTAACGTGGACATAGACTAGCGTTCAGCTGGTGGCTTGCCGAAGAGCTTTTGCGTATCTGCTACCTCGGTAAGGCCGTCTATACACGCTATATGAAAAAATGCGTAGGAAACCGAGCAGTTGGCGGCTAGCTAACACAGTAGATACGTCGGCAAAAGGAGCGGGCCGCCCGTCTCTGGGGGCGGCCCGCTCCTTATCGGTTGTAGTAGGTTTTGTTTATCTACGAAGTCGCCAGAACATCAAGCCTCCTCCAAGCCCAGATAACCCTAGTACCGCCAAGGGCAGCGTCATCAATCCTCCAGTAC
>JAFAPF010000545.1 GCA_019247245.1 Rubrobacter sp.
CGACGCAGGATCGCATCGAGGAGTGGACCGCGAGCAGTGATCTCAACCAACCAGTTCAGGAACGGCGCGGCCATCCGGGTGGATGGCAAACGCTTCACAATCCTTTACTTTCAGCATGTAAAGCCGGGTAAGGGCGGGGCCTTCGTCCGAACGCGTCTGAGAAACCTGGACACGTGGGCCGTGATCGAGAAGACCTTCCGGGCCGGAGAGAAGGTCGAGAGCGTGAGAACGGAGTCGCGGCCAATGACGTTTCTTTACCGCTACGCGGATCTGTACTACTTCATGGATTCGGAGACCTATGAGCAGATTGTTATCCCATCCGAGGTCATGGCCGAGACGGTCGATTACCTCGTCCCAAACGGGGAGTTGGAGGTGCTCTTGGCGGATGGGGAGGTTGTAAGCGCAGAGCTGCCGGTGCACGTGGAGCTCGAGGTGGCACAGACCGACCCGGGTCTAAAGGGAGACACGGCGACTGGGGGGAGCAAGCCGGCAACGCTTGAGACTGGGCTTGTAGTACAGGTACCGCTTTTCGTGAACGTCGGTGACAAGGTGCGGGTAGATACTCGCACCAAAGAGTACCTGACCAGGGCCTAGAGGTACGTGAGCCGACGTACGGCCCGCAAGCATGCGTTTCTCACGCTTTACCAAAGCGATATCACTGGGCTGCCCATTGATCCCATCTTGGACCGCTGGCGGTCATATCGGGGCAGCATTGAGGAGTACGCGCTTCTACTCTCGCATGGGGTCGAAAGGGAGAAAGAAGTTTTAGACGAGCTGCTCGGCGACGTGGCCGTAGGCTGGCCGGTCCACCGTATGAGCGCCATCGATCGTACGATTTTGCGCCTTGCGCTCTACGAGATGCTCTATGTTCAGGATGTGCCCGCTGAGGTAGCTGTCAACGAAGCCATCGAGCTAGCCAAGGGCTTCTCTAGCGATGAAGCGCCCCATTTCGTTGGCGGCGTCTTGCGGGGAGCGAGCGAGATAGCTCTTGGGAGCCGGGATCCCAATCGGTGGGTGGGGCATGGATAGGCGAGCGTGGGACGCTTCGATAAATACCTGGAGGACCTCCGCCGGACGGTGGGAAGAGCACCGGGCACGCTTCGAGGCTTACCTTGAGACGCTCGCGTTTTCGGAGGAGCCGCGTCTGCTCGAGCTCGTCGAGGCGATGCGCTACTCGATGCACGGCGGGGGAAAAAGGGTACGGCCCACTTTATGTATGGAGGTTGCGCACGTCTTCGGAGTGGAGCCTGAGCTTGTTTTACCGAGCGCGGCGGCCATAGAGATGATCCACACTTACTCGCTGGTTCACGACGATCTACCGGCCATGGACAACGATGACTTTAGGCGCGGTCGACCGGCAACACACAAAAAGTATGGTGAGGCGATGGCGATACTGGCCGGTGACGCCTTCTTCGGGGAGGCATTGATGCTCATCACTGTCCATCAGGAAGGCACGTGCGAGCAGGTCTTAGAGGTGGTGCGCGAGCTCGCTCACTCGTCGGGAATAAATGGGATGTCCGGAGGACAGGTAATGGACATGAAGCAGACCGGCGTAGGTGGCGCGGCTGATCATGAGACGCTGCACATGATCCACAGGTACAAGACCGGGGCTCTCATAAAGAGCAGCGCCAGGATAGGTGCAATCCTGGCCGGAGCGAGCGAAGCTGAGCAGGCGGCGGTATCTGAGTACGCGATGGAACTGGGCTTATGCTTCCAGATCGTAGACGACCTTTTGGACGCTACTTCGACGCGGGAGGCTTTGGGTAAGAGCGCCGGGAGCGATGCCGAGCAGGGCAAGGCCACTTTTGTCGTAGTCTACGGCCTCGATGGGGCAACAAGGGAGGCGGACAAGGCTGCCGAGAAGGCCCTCGCAGTCCTTTCTACGGTGGACGGCGATACCTCCGGCCTCCGGGAGTTGGTGCTCTTTATCCGGCACCGGGCTCATTAGCGACCTACCGAGGATGAAAAGCACGAAGGAGATGAGCTAGTTGCCAGGAAAGGACTCGCGAACCGCGCCGCGGCTCGACTCTTTACTCGTCGAGAGGGGCTTTACAGAGAGTCGGACGCGGGCTCAGGCTCTCATCTTGGCTGGCGCCGTGCGTATCGGCGACGAGGTCGTTACCAAAGCGGGCTCCCGCATCGCCCCGGATGCCCAGGTTTGGGTCGAATCACCTAGCGAACGTTTGTTCGTTTCGCGGGCCGCGCAAAAGCTTGCCCACGCTTTAGATGCCTTTGGGGTGGAAGTCGAAGGCCGCGACTGTCTGGATGCGGGGGCCTCCACAGGGGGTTTCACGGATGTTTTGTTGCAGCGAGGTGTGGCCAAGGTGATCACGGTGGATGTAGATTATGGACAGCTCGATTGGTCGCTAAGGAACGACCCGCGGGTTTGGGTAATGGAGCGCACCAACGTCCGGTACTTGTCGGGTAGAGATCTACCATTCGCGCCGGATCTTCTCGTTGCCGACCTATCCTTTATCTCGCTTGTGGTTGCGCTTGCAAACCTCCTCTCGACGACACCCACCGTAAGTGAGGCGGTAGTGCTCGTCAAGCCGCAGTTCGAAGCTGGCCCAGAGCACGTTTCGCGCGGCGGGCTCGTGGGAGATCCTACGGTGCGGGCGGCGACGATTCAGGGCGTGGTGGAGGCGTTC
>JAFAPF010000546.1 GCA_019247245.1 Rubrobacter sp.
CGGCAGCTAGCGCAGCTTAGATGTTACAAGCTACACCCTAGCAAAGAGAGTTGAAAAAATAGTCAATTTGGGTCATGTGGCGCCTCGCCAATCCCATCAGAATAAAGAAGAATCGGGCTGGGCTTCTTGATGTGTGTGTAGGAGGGGTGCCAGCCCGGTAATAAGTATGTAGTGATCGTACCCTTTACCCACCCGTCGAATCCCTAAACGTTTCTTGTGTGCTGTTCTTAAACCCTTGTTATCGGGGTAAAGTAATCAAAAGGGGAAGCTGAAGAAGCATACTCTGCCCCTATATTGTTGCAGGAGGTGTCACGTATACGAGACGCATCGTTGTAGTACTCACGGCAGCCGTCATCGCAGCGATGACGCTGATGGCTCCAGCCCTCCCCGTCGCGGCGCAGGGCCCCGGAGGAGACGACTCTTGGTACTGCTCCAATTATTGGTGGACTCAACGTTGCCAGAGAGAGTTTGCGGACCCCTACTACTATGGAGGTGGGCCTCCTTACTACCAGGATGGACCTCCTTACACCTCCTTACTATCAGGACGACTGCGACTGATCTCGAAGAGGCATAGAAGAATAGAAGTTCTCCGATAGAAGCGGCGGGAGTTTCCGCGAATTATAGGTTATCGGCAGCCTGAGCACCTGCCGTGTTACAAGCGGGCAGCAGGCTAGCAATAGAGGCAAACGACAGCCTTATCAGCTCAAGCTCTCGCCTAACTTCACCATCAGGTTCGAGGACCATCTAAAGTTTTGGGCCCTCCTTCCTGAACGCCCATAAAAGGGCGCTAGCTCCCAATAACGCTCCGCCCACCACATCCGATAGCCAATGCTCTTCAAGATAAACTCGGCTTGCTGCCAGCCCCAACAGGAGCATCACCACCACAGCCCGCAGCAGCCTGCTCCGTGAGAGGAAGCATAACGCTCCCAGAACGATAACTCCTCGAAGCATGTGCCCACTTGGGTAGGAATACGGACTGCCGAACGCGGATAGCAGCCAGAAGTTTTCCATCTGATCCATTTGATGGCTTGCCTGCGGCGTTGGAACCTGCGGCAGAAGCAGCTTCATCACGAACTCTAAGATCCCCGTCACAACGAAGATCACTAGTAGTCGTCCTACGAGTACCTTGGGGCCCCACAGAGACAACGCGGCGAGTAGCCCCACCAGCACCAGCGTCGTGATCTCAGCGACGCCAAGCAGCGAGAAGAGTTCTGATGTCCAATGCAGAAAATCCGATGGATGCTCTCGGACCTTCCGTAACACCCAAAGATCTGCCATGTGCAACCAACCGAGGGCTACCGCTTCCGAGAACGCCACGAAAGCTGCGCCAAATACCCAAATCCCCAAGTTTCTTACGTTATTGTTTCTCGCCATTTGCAAGAGAGTAGCAGAGCTAAGACGTAACCCTCTGCAAGCGAGCCGGCTTGTCGAACCTCTAGGTCTGGCTCTTGGCCCACTACATGAGCGAGACTCTCCCGGAAATAATTACAGCCTTCGACCAGTAGTAAGACGCTATTCATGGCAGCATGGCAGCGACCCCTTTCTTAGGTGATGAGGTTTTCCTCGTGTAGGACGATGGCATACAGTCTCCCTATAGACAATAAATCTACGCTACAATTGCTACTATGCATTATTAGCTATGCATTATTAGAGCACTTCTGTTAGAGCACTTCTGGCTAATTGTCGCTGAGGAGGAAGCCTTCTGGACTTCTGGTTTCTGAGGATTGCTGCTAGTGTTACCAGACCACCCACCACCGCTTGGATAAGGAGGGTAACTCCTTTGCCTCCATCGGCGCCACCTCCGTCGAGGCGCACCGTGCGGGGTTGGAGCGTGTCGTCCACGCTGGCGCGAAGCCCGTGAGTTGGGTGCAGATGATCCGCGAGCTTCAGGGTGACTGGGCGCACACGGATACCGTGAAGCAGTTCAAGGAGATTCTGTTTATCTTCCGATGGTGAGGTGTACAACCTAGCGATCGTACAACTTTGTACCCCACAACAATGTGCCCCGTCCTCCGTCCTCGTGCAGCTCTTTCGGTAATTTTAGTTAGTTGCCTAATCATACTACCCCAACCTCCGGCGACCTTTATTTCGAGCCTGGTCTGTGTAACCATGTCGGTATTTAGGGTCGGGCAGGAGCCACTTCGATAGGATGGGGAACGCAGCGCATATACGTGAGGTGGGTCGTCGAGATTCGGGTGCCGAAAGAACGGATTGGTGTCGAGCGAGCAGCAACCGACTAGTACCTACCCGCTTCTTAGGGGCTTTTCCCAGCCTCCTCAGGGGTTTGTCTGAGGGCTGAAGACCGGCGCTCCTCGCGAGAGGGCCTGACCGCGATGTGCAGCTCTCTGAGTTGTTCATTGGTGACGACGCTGGGAGCGTCCATCATCTCGTCGCGGGCGGCTTGGGTCTTGGGGAAGGCAATGACTTCCCGGATGTTCGGTTCGTCCCTTAGCAGCATGACTAGGCGGTCAACCCCTGGTGCTATTCCTCCGTGTGGCGGCGCTCCGTAGCGGAACGCCTCAAGCATTGCCCCGAAGCGTCGCTCGGCTTCCTCCGGTGGTATGTTCACTATGGAGAAGACTCTCTGTTGCAGCTCAGGGTGGTGGATCCTTATGCTGCCCGATGCAAGCTCCGTCCCGTTGGCGACGAGGTCGTAGAGCTGCCCTGTGACCTTCAAGGGATCGGTGTCCAGAAGCGGCAGATCTTCCTCGCGGGGCATGGTGAACATATGGTGCATTGGCTCTATACGTTTCTCGTCATCGTTCCACTCGAAGAGTGGAAAGTCTGTCACCCAACACAGTGCCAGCACCTCCTGGTCGACGAGTCCCAGCCGATCCCGTAAGTGGAGCCGTAACCGGTTCAAGCTGTCGAACACGACCATATTCTTATCCGCGACGAAGAACATGTAGTCGCCTTCTTTGGCTCCAAGTGCCTTCTTGAGGGCGTTTGCCTCCTCGGCGGAGAAGAACTTGGCGATCGGACCTGCGAGCTCTTGTTGTGAAACCTTAAGATGAGCCAGTCCCCTGGCTCCGCTGGTCCTCGCGACGGCGACGAGGTCATCGAGGTCTCGGCGTGAGAGATCGCCCAGACCCTCTACGCTTATGCCACGTACCGATCCTCCGGACTCTACCGCTGCCTGGAAGACCCTGAAGTTGCTCGTACGCGCCACCTCCGAGACATCTTTGAGCTCCAGCCCGAAACGTAGATCGGGTTTGTCTGTCCCGAACCTCTCCATCGCCTCTCGGTAGGTAAGACGGGGGAACGGTTTTTGGAGGATTCGCTTCCCCGTGTGGTTCTCGACGATATCGACGTAAAGGCCCTCGATCAGGGCAAGGATCTCGTCTTGGGTCGTGTAGCTTATCTCAATGTCGAGCTGGGTGTGCTCGGGTTGCCTATCCCCACGCTGATCCTCATCGCGTAACGCCCGGGCTAGCTGAAAATAACGCTCGAAACCCGCGACCATAAGGAGCTGTTTAAACTGCTGCGGAGACTGCGGTAAGGCGTAGAACTGGCCTGGGTACAGTCGGGAGGGCACGAGGTAATCGCGGGCTCCTTCGGGGGTCGAAGCAGTAAGAAGGGGTGTTTCGATCTCCACAAAGTCACGTGCCACCAGGTAGTTGCGCATATGCTGGACTACCCTATGCCTGAAGATGAGGTTCTCCTGCATCCGGGGGCGGCGGAGGTCCAGGTAGCGGTACTTCAACCTTAGAAGCTCATCTACGGGCCGTTCCTGATCGATCTCGAACGGTGGTGTCGTTGAGGGGTTCAGTATCTTGAGCGCGGTCACAGAGACCTCGATCTCCCCGGTTGGTAACTCTGGGTTCTCGTTGCCCGCCGGACGCTGCGTGACATTCCCCTCAACCGAGATATTCCATTCGGGTCTGAGCTTCTCAGCTGTGGTGAACGCATCGGCTATCTCAGGGTTGAAGGTAAGCTGGGTCACACCCCAGCGGTCCCTCAAATCTACGAAGATGAGCCCTCCATGGTCCCGGCGCCGGTTTACCCAGCCCGCTAACTTCACGTGCTCGCCGGCGTTTCGAGCACGCAACTCGCCCGCCGAGTGCGTTCTGTAAGGGTTGGACAAATCTTTCAGATACAAGGATCTCCCTTCGATGTTCTAACGTCTTTGTGATTTTCGCTAGTATATAAGCCAGGCACAGGTACGAAACTACGAAGCAGGCCACGCCGAGGACAAAGCCTCACCTCGGCGAAATCTGATGTGGCTGTGAAGAGCAGTTTAAAAGTGTTTGAGCGGCGCGTTGCACCCATGCCATGCGGTGATCAGCTGGCGAGGGCCCCTTGCCCATAAACATTGGTTGGGCGCGCAGGCATCGAGGATAAGGAGGAGGAAAGTGTCTTCCGCACCATGCCACCTGGTGGGGCGAAGAGCGCGGTAAGATCGCCGGTGGCACACCCATCGGGAACACCCTTGGTGGATTGGTCATGAGCGCACCTACCCATGCTGAGACCCTAAAGAAACACCGTTCACCCTCAGCCAGCAGCAGCTGGTCGCGCCTGATTTCAAGGCTGCTTACCATCGCAAAGCTCTCATAGTAGTAGGATCCTTCAAAAAGGAAGAGGTGCCATTCTAACCTTCGGAGAAGGTAAACGATGCGGTCATCAACAACTGATTGGTCTATATTCCGATTATTTGGAGGTCGTGGTTTCTACCTATCACACCGACCAACCCGGCAATGCGTACACTAGTGAAGGCGTCGGCTGGGGCGAGTACGGAACTATCGTCGCGCGGCTGAAGGGCGGTACACGCTGTTGGTGGCGATGCTTATGCTTCGCGGCAAAGGATATATCACCAAAAGCCAGCCCGGAGGTATGTCGAGCGGGACGTTCTCCACCAATTGTTCTTGGACCTAGCGAACACGGACGTATGCGCTATCTTGAGCGACGTCGATGTGACCCTCCATCGAATAGAGCTCGCCCAAAATAGAAGAGGGTACCTCACCGTGATAAGAGCAAGAGGAAAGCCAGCTTATAGGGGTTCCTCGTAGATATGGTAGACCCCGAGACCGCGGACATTTGCACCGCGATTCCACCTTCGTGGAGGTTGAGCTGTTCACTGCCGAGCATAACGATGGATTGACACTCCTTGATCGTGGTGGCGCGATCGGTCGACACTATCTCTGCGTAGGCTTGAAACTTGGGGTCTCTACAAAAAATACTCTGGCGCCGGAGACCGCAGGTCTTTACGTGGCGTGGATAACCGTGAATAATAGGGTATTATGAAACGCGTTAATCGAGAAACGCTATTGAGGGAAGCTAAGGGAAGGTAGAGAGCTCCTGGTGCTAACGAAGCTTCGACCGATGAGGATGACCGTGGCGGTCGGCGGTAGGCGTTCTTCAGGTACAGCAGCGGGAAGTTGGTTGCGAGGGAGACGCCCTCTCTACACCGCATTTTCAACAGCACGATTCGGACTAGTAACTGCTCTGGTGATTGCAGCGGGCGTGGCGCTAGCTACGTCGTTGCCCAACACTAAAAACGGGCCTATCACTCACCCTGTCGAGGTGGTAAAAGCCGTGAGTAGTGTAATTGCAACCCCGATCAAGGAGTCCGCAAACACCGTGAGCAGGATCTCGGCGGGATCAGAAGCTCCAGAGCAACCCTTTGAGGCACCCGCACCTGCTCCGACGCCTGGGCCCACACCTGCTCCGGTGTCTGCTCGCACAGCTACTCCGGCGTCTACTCCCACGGCTACTCCGGCGTCCGTTCCAGTAGCTAATCCGACGCCTGCTCCGGCAGCTGCTCCGACGCCTGCTCCGGCGCCTTCTTCTGAGACGTTTCCTGCCCCGGCGGTTGATACGGCACCTGCTGCTGTTCCGGATCCGGCGCCGTCTTCTCAGCCGGCCCCTGCTCCAGCAGCTACCCCAGACCCGGCACCCGCTCCTAATGATCAGAAGCCCATCGTTACCCCAGACCCGGCAGCCAACAATCCGACGTCTCCTGAGGGGGCAGCGCAAGATCCTGCGGCACCGAAGACTGACCCTGGAGGATGTAACCCGCCCTCTTGCGTCGTTACGAGCACTACAGGCACTCCAGGAACGGGCAAGACTAAGTAGTATTCCCCTTGGTGACGGCACAGCGATAATAAGTAAGTAGATGCGTTACTGGGGCCTTAAAGAGGTCTATATCCTCAGGCAAGCCAGAGACGTATCGGTAGCAGGGCGGGACTGGGGCGGAGCCGATGCTTCTCTACTTGCGTTTGCCAGAAATCGGTGAATTTTCTGATAGTGAGATCTAGATCGACCTGCCGAGACTATTCTGCTGAGCGGCTTGGGCGATTTGCCGCCGCAAACACACCTCGTACGTTAAACTAACGCTTGAGATGCCGAACGACTATGTTTATCTGGACCACGCGGCCACCACTCCTCTCGACGAGAGGGTTCTCGACGTTATGTTGCCGCATCTGAGTAGAGTAGCAAGTGGCAATCCTTCCTCCCTACATACCCCCGGTGCTGTGGCCCGTGAGGCAATCGAGGAGGCCCGCGAGTCGGTAGCCCGACTCGTCGGGGCATGGCCCGATGAGATTGTGTTTACCTCGGGTGGTACGGAGTCGGATAACATGGCCGTGCTCGGTCTGGCTTCGGTGGATCCAAGGAAGAAACACCTTGTGGTCTCGGCAATCGAGCACCCAGCCGTCCGCGGTACGGTCGAGCATCTAGAGGCTAAGGGATACGAGGTAACCAGGATTGGGGTTGATATGGATGGCTTCATCTCACCCGGATGCTTTGCGGATGCCTTACGCCAAGATACTGCTCTGGCTGCTGTGCTATGGGCGAGCAATGAGGTCGGCACCTTACAGCCTATCGAACAGCTCGCCGAGATCTGCTGTGAAAAGGGGGTGCCATTGCATGCCGATGCGGTTCAAGTTGCCGGACGCACGTCGATGGACGTCTCCCGGGTACCTATCTCTACGCTCGCCCTCTCTGCTCATAAGCTCTATGGTCCGCAGGGCGTGGGCGCCTTGTATGTACGGAGAGGTATAAAGCTCAGGCCAGCCTTCTTCGGTGGCGGTCAGGAGAAAGGCTTGAGGAGTGGCACCGAGAACGTAGCCGGGATAGCAGGCTTCGGGGTTGCGGCTCGGTGCGCCTTCGACGAGCTAGAAGAACGGGTAGCACACGAAGAAACGTTGCGGAATACTTTGATCCGAGGCACCTTAGAAATGCCTTGCATACACCTTAATGGTCACCGTAAAAGGCGACTATCCAACAACGTTCACCTTAGTGTCGAAGGCGTAGAGGCCGAGAGCCTTGTGCTCTTTCTGGACGCCTTGGGTTACGCCGTGGGCAGCGGTTCGGCGTGTGCATCGAACTCCGCCAACCACAAAGCCTCGCCGGTCCTTCTTGCAATGGGGCGCCCAGAGAAGGAAGCCCTCTCCGCCGTGAGGGTCACCGTTGGCAAAGATACTACCCAGGTGCAGATTAGGGGCTTCCTCGAAGCTTTCTCGGTCGCCATCGCTCAATTGCGCGAACTCTCGCCGTTGTACGCGAGCAAAAGCTGACTACTGATAACTAATGTCTAATTACAAACCGCAGGTCGTAGAGCATCTCGTGAGACCCTACAACGTTGGCGAGATTGGCTCGCCGAGTGGCATTGGGGAGTCTGGGGAGGCCACATGCGGCGACGTTGCCCGCTTTACAGTGAGGATCTCGAAGGCTTACGTCGAAGATGCACGCTACAAGGTCTATGGCTGCGCGGCGAGCATAGCCGCGGGCTCGGCGCTCTCTAAGATGGTGCGAGGACGGAGCTTGATCGAGGCGGCAAAAGTGTCGAAGTTGGATATCGAAAACGCTTTAGGTGGGCCGTTGCCGGTGGGGAAGGAGCATGCGCTCGTGCTCGTACTTGACGCGTTGCACAAGGCGTTCGAGGATTACTGGAACAAGGAGGCGGGAGCGAGGCTCGTGGAAGGCTACAGAGGATACGAGGTAAGCGGTGAGTAAGAGCGTGGTTGTCGCTATGAGTGGTGGTGTGGACTCGGCTGTAACAGCCTTGCTCCTCAAAGAAGCCGGTTACGACACGGTTTGTGTGACCTTCCGCCTGCACGACGGGGAGCGAGGGAACCGCTCGTGCTGCTCGCCTGATACCGTGCTCTTCGCCCGCGATACGGCACACAGGATGAACCTTTCTCACTTCACCCTAAATCTCAAAGACCTCTTTAACAAGCGGGTTATGCAAGACTTCGTCGACTCGTACGCTGTGGGCAAGACACCGAACCCATGTGTCTCTTGCAACGCCCACGTCAAGTTCCATGCGGCCTCCTTTCTCGCTGACAAGCTCGGGTTTGAGCACATTGCGACTGGTCACTACGCCCGTATCGTCGAGGAATCAACCATGCGTCGGCCTCTCGACCTCTGCAAGGATCAGACATACGTTCTCTGGCCCGTACCGAAGGAGCTTTTGTCGCGTACAATCTTTCCCCTAGGGGACTACTATAAAGAGGAGGTGCGCCGCATAGCAAAAGACAGGGGTCTCGCGGTCGCCTACACCCCGGAGAGCCAGGACATCTGCTTCATCCCGGAGGGTAACTACCGAGGCTTTGTTCGTAAGAAGGTTGCCGCGGAGGCAGGCGAGATCGTGGACAAGGAAGGACAGACTATCGGACGGCACAAAGGGGTCGTGGACTTCACCATCGGTCAGCGGCGTGGTATTGGGGTCTCCGCCCCGGCGCCGCTCTACGTGACTGAGGTGCGTCCACACAGCAGGCAGGTGGTCGTGGGGACCCGCGAGGATCTTAAGGTGCGACAGATCCGCGTTGGAAGCCTCAACTGGTTCCGCTCTCCACACGAAGCCGATACGGTTCAGGTACGTTACAACAGCTCGCCCGTACCTTGCGAGATCGAGGATATGGGCGGCGGTGAGATCAGAGCACTACTTTCGGAGCCGGTGATAGGCATTGCTCTTGGCCAGTCGGCGGTCTTCTACAAAGGAGATATGGTGGTTGGCGGTGGAGTGGTGTGCCAAGGTGCGTAGCGCCACATTGGGCATCGTCTCATACGGCAGTGAAGGTATGGACGGTTGTATAATTAAGATTAAGACTGTGTGGAAGATCGTTGGAGGTACGACAGGGTTTGGACGTGTTCGTGGAGCTGACGAAGGGAGTACTCTTCGTAGCGCTCGCCGTAGCGTTTCTGGTGCTCGCGTGGATGTTTTTGCGGCTCGCTAGAATCTTCTCAACTACCGAGAAGACTATCAAGGAGGTCTCCGAGCAGCTCGTGCCGCTCATAGGTAAGACGCATGTCACGGTGGACAACATAAATAGCCAGCTCTCCCAGCTTGATGAAGCGGTCGGCGACGTTGCTGGGATTACCGACGAGCTCGACCAGACCACGACCGTAATCACCCGCGGCGTCCGTGGTGGTGTTATAAAGGTCTCTTCCGCCACGGCGGGGCTCTCGAAGGGCATCAGCGCCTTTTTCGGTGGTTCTTCGAACCAGATAGAGAATCCGAAAAGCACTACGGAATCTCTAGAAGAAGGGAGGACGTAGACGGTGCCCGGCTGGGGGAAGTTGATAGCAGGTGTTGTTCTCGGGGCGGCGGGTGCTCTGTACGCGACAAACGAGGAGTTTCGCAAGGCATTGCCGGCCAGGACACGTGACCTTCCCTCGGCAGTCCAGCGGCGCTTCGAGGCGGCTGCCGCGGCGGCCCGGGAAGCCTCGGTGAGCCGACGGGCGGAGATACTGCGTGAGCTGGAGGCGCATGGTGGGACCAGACTAAGCGCAAAGGACTCAGAGTCCGCGATTTCTGGGGTGGCCGAAGAGACTATGGTGGCGCGCATAGAAGACGTTAAGAAATAGGGAGGAGAGGACCGATTTGGCATCCACCGATGCTGTCGATTACACGTATCTTACACTTCCTCCGGACAGGTCTTTCCGTTCTTGTATCGGTCTCGTGGTTGCTGGGTTGGCAGCCCGCGCGAAGATAGGAGTTGCTGGGCTCGAGGAAGCGATCGAACTCCTCGAAAACCAGCATACGCTAGACCGCCCGACCCGATATCGCTTTTACCTCAAAGAGGATAGTCTTATCGCCGAGGTCGAAGAAAGAAAGCCAGCCACGGTACGGGGTGGCATTGGGGCTAACGACGAATCCGGCTGGCGTACAGTTGTAGAGATGGTCTCGTGAGCAGGCGTTATCGGCGGCCAGATAAAGCACGTACCAAGCGCTTGCTCGCGCGTTATCACAAGCAAGGTGACTGGAAAGCGCGGGAGCTCGCCATACAGGAGCAGCTCCCGCTCGTCGAGTTTCTTGCCCGCAAGTTTGCCGGTCGTGGCGAGCCGGTCGAGGACCTCGTACAGGTGGCCTCGGTGGGACTCATAAAGGCGGTAGATCGCTTCGACGTAGACCGCAATATCGAGTTTTCTACCTACGCTACTCCGAACATTCTGGGCGAGATCAAGCGCTACTTTCGCGACAAGGGCTGGGCGATGCGGGTGCCTCGCGGTTTGCAGGAGCTGAGGCAATCTGCCAAAGAAGCCATTCGCGACGGTACCGTGAAGACCGGTCGCTCGCCTACGCTCCAAGAGCTCTCTGAGACGCTTAATACAGATGTCGAGAGCGTCGCGGAGGCTTTAACGTTGGGCAGGGCCTACAACACCACAAGCCTAAATGCACCTGTGAGTCAGGATGACCGGGAAGGCGACACAATTATGGACCTGCAGGCCGACGACAATTCTCCGATCGAAGGTCTTGAAGATAAGATTCTCTTACAAAAGGCGCTTGAGAACTTAAGGCATCAGCAGCAAAAGATCCTCAAGCTACGCTTCAACGAGGGCAAGACCCAAACCGAAATCGCTGAAACCATCGGCGTAAGCCAGATGCATGTCTCCCGCCTCCTTCGCCGCGCCCTCGAGGACTTGAAGCGTCAGCTCGATGAGCTGGGCGAGTCAACGAACGGCGAGCTGGAAAACAAGGGTTAGAAAAGTACAATTGTCTTATGCAAAGCAATAAGATACGAAAGAAATATCTAGACTTCTTTGTGGACCGGGGACACAGACTCTATCCGAGCTCCTCGCTCGTCCCACACAATGATCCTACAGTTCTCCTCACTACTGCCGGTATGCAACAATTCATTACTTACTTTACCGGGCAAGAGCGGCCGCCCAGAGCCCGCGCTACCAGTGTCCAGAAGTGCTTCCGCACCGTGGATCTACAAGAGGTCGGCGATCCAACGCACCTCACCTTTTTCGAGATGCTCGGCAACTTCTCCTTTGGAGACTACTTCAAACGTGAAGCCATCGAGTGGGCTTGGGAGTTCTTAACCAGAGAGCTAAATCTCCCACCTGAACGTCTTTGGATCACGATCTTCGAGGGGAATGAGGATGCTCCTATGGACCTAGAGGCGAAGGAGCATTGGATACGCTGCGGCGTACCCGAAGAGCATATCTTCGGCCTACCCAAGAGCGAGAATTGGTGGGGACCGCCTGGCGATACGGGGCCCTGCGGTCCATGCTCGGAGGTCTATTACGACTATGGTGAGGAGTTTGGCGGAGGAGACCTAGCTGTAGATCCGAAGTACGGTCCTGGAGGCGATGAGGGAGATGCTCGCTTCGTCGAGATCTGGAACCTAGTCTTCAACCAGTACGAGCAGCTCAAAGACGGCACCCTAAAGCCGCTGGCCCGACCGGGCATCGATACCGGCATGGGACTCGAACGTACCACTGCCGTTGCTCAAAACGTTCACTCCGTCTACGAAACCGATCTTTACGCACCGATCTTCGAGCGCATTCAGCAGGACAGCGGCGCCACTTTGGGCTCCTCTATAGAGACCGATCGGGCGCTTTACATCCTGGCTGACCATGCTCGTGCTATGGCCTTCCTCATCGCCGATGGCGTCCGGCCCGGCAACCAGCACCGCGGGTATATCTTACGCCGCATAATACGCCGGGCAACATTGCAGGCATACTCACGGCTCGGCATATGGTCCGATGGTATGGCGGATCTTGCGGGGGTTGTGGCGGACTATATGGGGGACTTTTACGAAGATCTGGAACAGGCACGGGAGGATATCCGACGCATCGTTGCGGTGGAGGCTACACGGTTTATCGAGATCTATGACTCTGGGATGTCTCTTTTAGAAGCGGAGATCCGCCGTTTACCTGGGGGGAACTTTCCAGGCGACGTGGCGTTCGTGCTACACGATACCTATGGTTTTCCGGTGGAGGTCACAAGGGAGGTACTCGCGGAGAAGGGCGTTTCTTTGGATGAGGCGAGCTTCGAGAGGGCGATGAGGAAGCAGCGCGAGCGCGCCCGGAGCGCTGTGCAGGGGCATGAGAGGCTCATGGCGACGTTCCGGGATCGAGACCTCAAGAGCCGCTTCGTCGGGTATGAGCGGGAACAGGTCGAGACCACTGTACTTGCGGTCGAGGAGCTATCGGGCGCCAATGGAGAGTTGGAGGTGGTTCTGGCAGAGAACCCGTTCTATGCTACGGGTGGCGGACAAGTAGCAGATGAGGGTTGGATCATTTCGGAAGATGGCCAGCTTGAGGTATTCGACGTCGTTCCTTCTGGCGACTACCAAGTCATACGTGCCCGAAAGGAACGCGGTACAGTTGAGACCGGCGATCGGGTGGCCGCATCTATAAACCGGGTGCGTCGCCAGCAGGTGGAAGCTAATCACACGGCCACTCATATCCTCCATTGGGCTCTACGCGCCGTCCTGGGCAAGGATGTTGTTCAGGCCGGAAGCTATGTGGGGCCTGACCGGTTGCGCTTCGACTACCGCTATGCAGGGAAGGTAGATGAACAAGATCTCCGACGTATACAAGAGCTTTGCCTGCTCAAGATCACCGAGAACCAGCCTGTTCGCTACTACACAACTACCCTAGAGGAAGCTCGTAACCTCGGTGCCATGATGCTCTTCGGAGAGAAGTACGGCGACCTTGTACGCGTCGTCGAGGTAGACGGCTTCTCGCGCGAGCTATGCGGAGGTACCCACGTCCGTGGTACGGCCGAGGTGGGGGCATTCAAGATAATCTCCAACAGGAAACATGGCGCCGATCTTTACCGTATAGAGGTCCTCACGGGTCGTGAGGCACTTTACTACCTCATCGGTACCACAGAGGACGCAGAAGAGGCCGCGGACGCGCTGCGCGTACGTGTGGAGCAGCTTACCGAGGCGGTCGAATGGTTGCAAAAGGAGGTGCACGAAACCCGCAACGCCGCCAAGGAGCAGATCTTCAAAAAAGGTCTCGAAGAGGTAACCTCTCTCGTCGAGAGTGCCGAGCAGATGGACGGGATGAAGGTTGTAACCGGCCAGGTAGTTGCGGCGGACGTCAAGAGCTTAAGGCAAATCTCCGACGACGTAAAGAATCGCCTTTCAGCTCCGTCGGCCGTGGTCCTGGCCGCGACTTTAGGGAATAAGGCGGTCCTAGTCGCGAACCTGCACCCGGAGATTTCGCGCAAGATCGGGGCCAGCGAGATCGCTAAAGAGGTCTCCAGCATCCTTGGTGGCGGGGGAGGCGGAGGCCCCACCATGGCTCAGGCCGGCGGCGGCGAGGTTACCGCCATCCCTGAGGCCCTTCTTAGGGCGAGGGATATTCTGGGCCAGAGACTCACGGACCCCGCAAAGGGCTAGCGGCACTGTACTCTGATAGTCCTTCTGGCAAGGTTGCTGCCTTGGACCTCGGCGAGGCTTATAGTGGGGTAGCGATCTCGGATACGGGTCGCTCTCTAGCCCGTCCCTTGGAGGTGGTACCTTCGAAACAGCTTACGGAGTATCTGCGCTTGCTCCTGGTCGAAGAAGATGTGTCGGAGCTCGTTGTGGGCGTTCCGAAGACGCTCGGCGGTGAGCTAGGCTTTCAAGCGAAGCATGTTCTGGCTATGCTAGGAGTTCTCAGAGATGCGTTTCCTGCGGTGCGCTTCGTGGAGTGGGACGAGCGCTTCACCACCCGCTTGGTTCGCTCTTCGCGAAACGGACCTAAGGTCAGAACTCGCTCCGGAGGCCGACCGGATCGGCGCAAGGAGAGAGCAAAGGAGCGAGTAGACCATCAGGCTGCGGCTACTATATTGCAAGAATACCTAGACCGAAGAGAGACCACTTGAGCGAGGATGCGGAGGCTCGCAGGCGCCGCCTGAGGAGGCGCAAAGCACGCCTCACGTTTCCCCTGCAGTTTTCCACATCTTCTCCTAAGGAGCAGCGACGCAAACCTGAGGAAAGGCGTCTTAAGGAACGCATGACCCTGGCTAAACCGTTGGTCCTGATGATGCTCCTCTTTGTTTTCCTCTATCTGCTTGCGAGTGTGGCATCCGGCGGAGGGGGGGACACACCCGTGACCGTTGTGGTGGAAGAGGGGGATACTCTCTCCGCCGTCGCCGACAAGCTGGAGGAGACGGGCGTGATAAGTAGCTCTACGCTCTTCAAACTCAAGGCCCGTATTGAGGGGGGAGACACGAATATAAAGCCCGGCGAATACCAGATAAAACCTGGCGAGGACGCCGATAAGATCCTCGAGCTCCTCTCTGCCGGCTCGACCTTCACGCTCAGCATACCAGAGGGCTTAACGCTAAAGCAAACTGCGCAGAAGGTTGAAGAGACGAGCGGCGTGCCCGCGACAGAGTTCGAAGATGCGGCTAAAAGGACCGACTACGGATACCCTTTCCTCGACGATCCTGCTATCCAAACCACTGAGGGCTTCCTCTTTCCCAAAAAGTACGAGCTAGAAGTGGGCGCCGATGCCTCCCACATTACCGATCGGCTTCTCAAGCAGTATTCCATAGAAACCCAGGATCTGGATTTCGCGGGAGCGCAGAGGCAATTCGGCCTCACCGAGTACGAATTCGTCACGGTGGCGTCCCTTATCGAGAAAGAAGCTGCGAATTCCGAGGAGCGTCCGCTAGTAGCGTCCGTAATCTACAACCGCCTCCGTACTGGCATGCCCCTGCAGGTGGATGCCACGATCCAGTACGCTCTGGGTGAACGTAAGGAGAAGATCACGCTCGACGACCTAAAGGTTGAGTCGCCTTACAACACTTACACGAACCCGGGCCTACCACCTGGCCCTATTGCCAGCCCGAGCCGGGACTCCATAGAAGCCGCCCTGAATCCAGCGAAGACTAACTATCTCTACTATGTGCTCAAGGCAGACGGCAAGGAACACTTCTTCACCGAGGACTATGACGAGTTCCTAGAAGCTAAGAAGGACGAGCACTGAAAGCCTCGGTGGGCTAAAGCTTTGCGATCCTAGTGACGATAATGGTTTAGAGCTTCCGATGTTTCTAGTACGGAGATTAAAAGGGTATATAGGATGCTGACTGGAAAGACTAAGTTATTGGGGATAATTGGACATCCCGTCGAGCATAGCTTGAGTCCATACATGCATAATGCTGCCTTCGCTGCCGATGGAGCGGACTATGTGTATATAGCGATGGATGTCGAGCCGAATCGTCTGCCCGCAGCTGTCGAGGGGCTTGCGGCTTTAGGGTTCATCGGCTTCAACGTTACCATGCCGCATAAAGAGGCACTGCCGCCGCTCATGGACGAACTAGACAATGCAGCCCGCCTCACGGGCGCTGTGAACACAGTCTTGATCGTAAAAGAGGGACTTTTTCGTGGCTTCAATACTGATGGAAGCGGCTTTGTCGAGGCCTGCGAGGAGGCTGAAGTCTCTCTTCGCGGGCGGCAAGTTTTGATCCTTGGAGCAGGGGGGGCAGCCGCCGCTATGGCAGCTGCATCCTTAGGTGA
>JAFAPF010000203.1 GCA_019247245.1 Rubrobacter sp.
GTTTGAAGCGCCGCAAGGCATAGATCATCTAAGGTGGATTGGCTCAAAAGTGATTCTTCTGCACCAAAAGCCCTCTGGGTTGGGGCCAGGGATGTTCTTCACCTAAAGTGAGTTTTGAACCAAAAGTCTTCTTGTCTTCTAGCAAGGTGGTTATCCTTTGATGGAGAACAAATATATGGGCTATGCTGGCGGTTATGAGCTGCGATACTCTATGCGTGGACGCCCTTTTTATGTCTGGAGAAAACCCATGCCGCGTATAGGCGACCAAATATTAGACATCGTGGTTTACCTCTACCACTCTGTTGACGAGGCGAAGGCAGGGGAGAAGATAGACGGTAGCGGATTTTTGGTGGGTGTTCCTTCCGAAACGATTGAAGAGACGTCGACAATATACGCTGTTACCAATAGCCACGTTGTGAAAAAGGCGGGGAAATCCCCCGTGATAAGGCTCAACACCAGAGACGGATAAATAGACGCTCTTGAAACAAGCGAAGAGAATTGGGTGTTTCACCAAGACGGCGACGATTTAGCAGTGTGCGAGCTGGACATCAGCTCCGCCATATACAAGTTCAAGTTTTTGCCCTTAAACTGGTTTCTTACTAAAGAGGTCATCGACGAGCACAGTATAGGACCCGGCGACGACGTGTTCATGGTGGGTCGATTTGTTGACCACGCAGGCCACCAGCACAACACCCATCGGGTAAGGTTTGGGCACATCAGCATGATGCCTGGGGAACCTATTTATAATCGAGAGAGGGGGATGTACCAGGTTAGTTTCCTCATTGAGATGTTTTCTCACGGTGGATTTAGCGGCTCTCCTGTGTTCGTTCACATCCCGCCCGGTTCACAGCGTCCGCATGAAGGTATTACCGCATATCGGGAGGTACCTTGGTTGCTAGGCGTAAGTCGGGGACATTTTCGAACCTATGAACAAGTTCTATTGAACGACTAGCTATGTAAAGGCTATGAGGAACCCGCAGACGAAAACTGGGTTGTCCCGTCCAACTCGGGCCAGTCAGGAGTTGTCCCCGCCTGGACACTACAGGCATTGCTCGATCAAGAGGGGTTAGTCACGGCTAGAAGGCACAGGGACAAGGAACTGCGCAAGAGAATGGAGGATAGCTCTTTTACTTTGGACAGCAAGGCAGAAGACGTCTAAAAGGCAGGCTCTATCCCTAGCTCGTGCCATGCAGCCGGGGAAGAGGCCCTTACAGACGACACTCCTTCGGAGTAGAATTCTCTTGAGCAGGTTGGCATCTTTTTTGGCATCATTTTCTTACTACGGACATAAAACTCCTGCAAACAGGGGGCTCGGAAAGCCTCCCCGGAGAGGGTAGAGTTCGCGGGGCGTCTAAAACGAGTAAAAGGAGTAACGAGGATGGCGAGCCACGGCAAGGAGCTTCTGGACGAGCATTACGATGATGATCACCTAACCTACGAGGAGATAAGGGAACTTGGGCTGAAGGTTGTAACCGAAAAGGGTGAGACGGTTCCGACCGAAGAACTGCGAGGCAAGATCTTTCGCATAGTAGATCGGGATGATGCCAGCGGTTATGTGGTGAGTAATATGGAGAGCACTGGTACGAGAACGGTCCTCTGCTACTTGCAGGCGTCGTAGCCGAAAAGCTAAGGTTCTCGGGCGCTCGAGTAATACGCGTCCGCGTCAGGAAGGAGCCGGATACGCCCTGTGCTACCCTGGGCGGTATGGAGCCGGATAAGGTAAGGCTTTCGAACGTTCGATACGCCGTGGGTGGGGTGGAGATCCTCAAGGGTGTAACCACCAGCGTTGACATGGGCGAGGTGGTCTCCATCGTAGGGCCTTCGGGAGCGGGCAAGAGCACCCTGCTGCGTACCGTCAACCGTTTAGTAGAGCCAACATCAGGTGAGATCTTCCTCGACGGAGTCGCAACGAGCGAGATGAACCCTCTGGAGTTGCGACGGCGGGTCGGGATGGTTTTCCAACTACCGGCGCTCTTTGGAGAGACGGTTGCCGACGTTATTCTCTACGGGCTGCGCCTCGTCGGCCGGAGCACCGACGTAAGACATCTACTAGAGTCGGTAGGTTTGAACCCCTCTATAGCTGGTAGAGACCCGCAAAGCCTCTCGGTGGGCCAGCAGCAGCGGGTCTCCATAGCACGGGCACTGGCGTTGGAGCCAGAGGTTTTGCTGATGGACGAACCTACGAGCGCTTTAGATCAGGCCGCCAGACAGCGGGTGGAGGATCTCATTGAAGACCTTAACAGCCGCCTAGATCTGACCATCGTGGTCGTAAGCCACGCGTTAGACCAAGTAGAGCGGGTGGCGGATCGGGTTCTCCTTCTGGTAGACGGCCGCTCGGAGGGCGAGTGGAGCAAGGAGGAGTTCTTCTACGGTAAGGTCGCGAAACAGGTGCGACAGTTCATCGCGGGAGAGCTTTAAGGTGCAGAACCTTGAGACGGTAACTTCGGCTCTCCTGGCATTGAGCCTCGTTGCCGGCGCCATAGGAGTTAGTCGTTACCAGCGGTTGGATCTAGAACGGGACATAACGGTCGCCGTCGTCCGGTCTTTCGTACAGCTAGCGGCCATCGGCTACGCCATCAACTTTATCTTCGGATTGGAAAGTTTGGGTTACGTAGTACTACTTCTGGGGGTAATGGTGGCGTTCGCTTCCTGGACCTCCGCCAGCCGGGGAGAGGGGGTGCCAGGAGCGTTCTCTATTTCTCTCACAGCCATCGGAGTAGCGGCGATAATAACTTTAGGCGTCCTGCTGGCTTTAGAGATAGTGCCTCCGACAGCTAGGTACCTGATACCTTTGGGGGGCATGGTCATCGGGAATTCGATGAACACCGCGAGCCTTGTTCTGGGTCGGATCAGGGACGATATAGAAGCTCACGGGCTGGACATAGAGGCAGCGCTGGCGCTGGGAGCTACGAGCCGCCAGGCTGTTTCGCCTATCCTCAAGACCTCCCTGCAGAGTGCTATGACCCCCTTGATAGATTCTACAAAGACGACGGGGATCATCTTTCTGCCGGGAGCTATGGCAGGAATGATCATTGGCGGAGCGGATCCCCTAGAAGCCGTCCGGCTGCAGATCGTGGTGCTCTATATGCTGCTCGGCAGCGTTTCTATGGCCGCCATCCTAGCGGGTTTGCTCTCGTACCGTTCCTTCTTTACTTCTCGCCATCAACTACATCTCCTCAAGAAACCGACAAGGCGGGATAAGAGTTCTTTTGAAGGGTGATAGCGGAGACAAGCAGATCGGCGAACCGCGTAGCTACCAGAGCAATGTTTGAGCTAGTCATTTTCATCGGCCTGCAAGCTTCGGGGAAGAGTACATTCTTCCGCGATCGGTTCGCGGCCACCCACATGCATATCAGCAAGGACCTATTCCGCAATAACAAGAATCGAAACAGAAGGCAGGTGCAGCTGATCGAAGACGCCATACAGAGGGAAAAATCGGTGATCGTTGATAACACGAACCCAACAGCCGAGGAACGCAAACCACTCATCGAGTTAGGTCATCGGTACGGAGCAAAGATGGTTGGGTATTACTTCGAGTCGGAGGTGTGCCGATGCCTGGAGCGTAACCGGCAGCGCACGGGAAAGGCCCGAGTACCGGACGTAGCGCTGTACGCGACGGCTAAAAAACTGGTGCGCCCCTCGTATCTAGAGGGGTTCGACGAGCTGTTCTACGTACACATCACCAGCGACTCCACGTTCGATGTTCTAGCATGCGCCGACGGAGCGGATGTACACAAAAAGCTTGGCGGCTAAGAAAGTGTTCATCTTCGAGCATCGAACCTACGAACCGGGTTGTAAGCTACGGAGGTGGAAGAATGCTTGTCTAGCGTGGCAAGGTATATAGGGATATCGGGCGCCGGAGTTGGGTACACCGACATGTAGAGTGGGGCCGTCGAGGCCAAGTAGGATGTAGCTAATCACGTAGGTAGTGGGGCCGGTACAGGCCAGAGTTCCAAGAGAGGGGTGAGATTCTATGACAGACACGAGGTTTGTCTGCTCGGTATGTCGGAGTGTGTTCTCGGAGCACCAAGCTGGCATGAACGTAGCTGATCCCGAGGAAGACCAGATCAGGTGTCCCAGCTGTGGCTCGGCCTTGATAGAGCCTGATCACTTTGCTCCGGATGAACCGGTAATAGACCCGCTTGAGGGGCCCGAGCAGGAGGAGTACGGTTTGTAAAGCCTCACGTACTGTGTACACGAAGCAGTGATCAGGATGCTAGACCACACCGCAGACGCCGGGTTCGAGATAGGGGCCCCAACGCTTGAGGCCTTACGAGGCCCGGCGGGCGCTGCTTATGACGATGTTTGATCGGCCGTCGGAAAGAGGCGAGGAACAGCATCCGGTACGGCTGTCGGCCACGGACCTGGAGATCCTCCTGGTGTGTTGGATCAACGAGTTCGTCTACCTCGTTCAGAGCGTCGGGTTCGTACCGGTAAGTACGCAGATCCTGATCCGGGAAGCCGATACTGTGGAGGCTTCTTCCTCGAGGCGCACCTCGCCGGCGCGGTGTTGGATTTGAAGAGCTACGGTTGGCAGGGTGAGATAAAGAGCGCTACATTGCACGGCTTGGCCGTGGTCCGAAGGAGAGGGTTGGCAGGCGCGAGTGACTCCGGACCTTTGAGGGCTTTCCGAGAAGGAGCGGCCATGAAGATCGAGCATCTCTCCGGATTCAAGCACCGCATCCCCAAAGAGGGAAGGATGGCGGTGAATGCAACCTTCTACGCCTCCGGGGACATACTTGAGGATCTCAAGGCCGAGGGTTATGCCTCGCTGCGCCAGCTCTGTAACGTGGCGACGCTACCTCGTATAGTCGAGCCGACGCTGTGCGTGCCGGATATCCACTGGGGTACGAAGTGCATCCCGTCAGGGGTGGACCGAGCCGGAGTGACGTCGAGCTGGGTAGGAAGGACATCGAAGAGATACTGGTCGAGGGAGCCACTCCGCTCATGAATCGGGGATACAAGGTGCCAGATGGTCTGGATTACATGTAGTCTCGTGGGTGGTTCCCGGCTGCGGGCTCCGAACGCGTCTCCAGGAGAGCGTACGAGCGCGGCGGCTCGCAGCTTGGCACCTTGGGGTCCGGCACCCACTTCCTCGAGTGTAGTGCGTGGACGAGATCTACGACAAGGAAGCGGCCCGGGCTTTCGGTCTCTCTCGGGCAAATCACTATCCTTATCCACAGCGGCTCCCGTGGCCTCGGACACCAGGTTTGCCAGTACTACGTAGAGCGCTTTATACGGGCGGCGCCTAGATACGGCATCGAGCTCGTGGACCGACAGCTCGCTGCCGCCATAGAGAGCCCGGAGGGCAAAGCTTACCTCACAGCTATGTTCGGTGCAGCCAACTTCGCTTTCGCGAACCGGCAACTCATCTCGCACTTTACCCGGGGGGCTTTTGGGCTGGCTGGGTTCGGTTCGAAAGATCATCGTTTGAGTGTTCTCTATGACCTTGCACACAACAACGCAAAGTTTGAGAGGCATGGTGGCTGTGAAGTGCTGATGCATCG
>JAFAPF010000206.1 GCA_019247245.1 Rubrobacter sp.
CGTCGCTTCGAGCGGAGATGGCGCCGACTCGGGCGATCTCGTCCTTGCCGGAAATCTCCTTAGCCTGGGATCTTATGGCCTCAACAGCCGCAGCCACAGCCTTGTCTACGCCGCTCCTCAAGATCACGGGGTTGGCCCCTGCAGCTACGTTCTTTAAGCCCTCGCGTACGATGGTCTGAGCCAAAACCGTCGCTGTGGTCGTACCGTCACCAGCAACATCGTTGGTCTTGGTTGCAACCTCCTTGACGAGTTGGGCACCCTGGTTCTCAAAGATGTCCTCTAGCTCGATCTCACGTGCGATGGTTACACCATCGTTAGTGATGGTAGGCGAGCCGAACTTCTTGTCCAATACCACGTATTGGCCCTTGGGCCCTAGCGTCACCTTGACCGCCTCGGCGAGTTTGTTTACACCGGCTTCCAGTGCTCGGCGCGCCTCGCTCTCAAACCTTAGCTCCTTGTGAGCCACTACTAACCTCCTTTGCTGGGTTGCCTATACTTCTTGTGAAATCACCGCCCTTTGGCACTCTCTGGGGAAGAGTGCCAGCTCACAAAGTATATTCTGAGTAGAGGTACAATTCAAACCATGAGCGTATTTCGTCCCGACCGGCTACCGAGCCTAAACCGACTACCAAAGGAACTAGGCCGCGAGGAGCGCTTCTGCGAAGCCTGTGGCGAGCCCAACCTACATATCCTATACCAGGTGCCGAAGAAGGTAATATTCGTGTACTTCAAGGATCACCCCGGCAACGTTCACGCAACGTGCATAAAGTGCGCCTTGAGCACGGTGCTTACCGGGGAGGAGCGTGCCAGAGCGCTCTCGCTGATTAAGGCCCGTACAGAACCCAGCGGGAGCCTTTAGAAGCTAATAGCACCGAATTAAACGCTTCGAGCGTTGAGGCCAAGGTAGTCCGGATAAGAAACGATGGGAGCAATCGCAGCGGCGGCTCCGATCATGGCGGCGTTATCTGTACATAGCTCGGGTGAGGGTATTACGAGCTTTACGCCGAGCCTTTCGCATTCTTCTATCAAAACGCGTCGCAGTGCGGTGTTGGCAGCCACGCCTCCAGCAACGACGGTCGCCGGGGCATCATAGAGTTCTACCGTCCGCAGCAACTTGATAGAGAGAGCATCTACCACGGCCGCTTCGTAGCTTGCTGCAAGGTGGGGCAGTTCTTTTCGAACGTCTTTTTCGTCTAGCGCCTTGAGCCTGTAGAGAAGGCTAGTCTTGAGGCCTGAGAAACTGAAGTCGAGGTTATTCTTTTCTTTGAGGGCCACGGGGAAAGCATAACGTGAAGGATCTCCGCCCTGCGCAGTCTTGGAGAGGGCCGGGCCACCCGGAAAACCTAGGCCCAGCATGCGGGCGCCTTTATCGAGGGCTTCACCAGCGGCATCGTCGAGGGTCTGCCCAAGAAGGTTCATACCGCTTTGTGTCACAGAGTAAATGGCGGTATGGCCGCCGGAGGCTACGAGTGCGACGAAGGGTGGCTCGAGGAGCGGATCGGTTAGGTAGGCAGCGGCAACGTGGCCTTCGAGGTGGTTTACGGGGATTAAAGGGAGCCTATGAGCATATGCCAGACCCTTAGCTGCCGAAAGACCGACGAGGAGGGCCCCGATCAAACCCGGACACACTGTGACGGCCACGTGGGTCACCTCCTTTAAGGTTACGCCCGCCTCGGCGAGCGCCCTTTGCACTACACCGTCGAGGCGTTCAAGGTGTGCACGGGAAGCAACCTCGGGAACGACACCGCCGTAGCGTTCATGCTCCTTTTGCGTGTGGACAACATTGGAGAAGGCGCAACGACCTGCGGGATCGAGAATGGCAGCACAGGTGTCGTCACAAGAAGTTTCTATAGCCAGGATCACAACTTTATTTTAGCGCTCAGCTGTCAGCCTCTTCTCTAATCAGCAATCCGCGGCTTTATTCACGCAACCGATGCCAGTCGTGCAAAACTGGTTGCGGTCACAACCTACACTGCGTTCTACCCACGGCCCGTCGTCGGCTTCTGGGTTGTTGATAAGAGCTAACCGCTGACTGCTAAACTTAACGACGTGCGTATCTTCTCGCTGTTCTTCATCCTTATCGCGTTGGCGCTGCTGATACAGCTTCTAATTTACGTGACGCGGGGTCCGGTCGACCCCGTGATCGCGGGTGTCATCTTCTTTGGCTTTGTAGCCTGCCTAGCGCCAGCCCTCTACCTACTCAAACCGTTCGAACGCCCCGAGCAACGCCGGGAGCGCGAGGAGAAGGAACGGCATAGAAAGCCTCCCGAAGATTCTTCCGAGTAGGGCACGCTACTACTGGTGCTACTCTGGCATCCGCAGCTATTGTGTCGAGTGTAGATCGAGGGTCAGTAGAAGCACATCCTCGCCACCATAGTAACCGGGACGAATGCCGGTTTGAACGAAACCCAGGGAGCTATAGAGAGCCCAAGCCTCCAGGTTGTTAGGGCGCACCTCCAGATAGGCATGATGAGCGCTTACGGAGACCGGGTGGACGAGGGCGGCTTTTAGTAGAACCCGGGCGAAGCCCTGCTGTCGTCGACTCGGGTGCACCGCGAGCGTCATTACGTGTATCTCGTCTACGATCCGCTTTATGCCGATGTGGCCGGAGATGACGTCGCCTTCCGCGAGAACCATGTATAGGCTAAGCGGGCTATTCAGCTCCTCGCGCCAGGTGGCTTCGCTCCACGGCCGGGGAAGGCTCCGACGGTCGATCTCCATCACCATCGGGAGGTCCGCTGGGCGCATCGGACGCAAGAGTGGTTCCGTCAACGCCTGCTCCAAGGGTTGAGATCCCGGCGTACTTCGGCGTCCGGCTCGCGGACGTAGAGCGGTACGACCTCCCCCGGCGATACGGGTGTAAAGTCTGCGGAGAGGATGTGCCCTACCGCCGTCACCCTATGCAGCCGCGAGGCATCAGGCGGGATGTACCCCAAGGCGGAGAGCTCACTCCTGTACCGTACCGCACCGTCGCCGACGATGAGCATATCCCTCTTCAGAGAAACGTCCTCCATCAAAAGTTCCTCTGGCGTCACACACAAGATCTCTCCGTGCGTACCATCGTCTGCGAAGTGCTGCGCAAAGACCTGCTGGCGTTTGCCATCCAGCATGGCGAGAACGAGAGGCTCCTTTGTATCCAGTAAGGTCACGGCGGCGAGGGCGGCAAGAGTTGAATTCTTAGAGAGCATAGCACTGCTTGCAAGTGAGAGAGAGCGTGCGGTGGCCAAGGCGATACGTATACCGGTAAAGGTACCGGGACCTACACCAGGCAGGATAAGATCTACTTGGTCGAGGTCGATCCCGGAAAGACTCAAAGCATTGTGTACCGCCGGAAGCAGAGCCTCCGAGGCGCCACGGCCGGGAACGGAGATCTCCGCGAGTATCTCTCCCTCAAGTCTTAGGCCAGGGAATCTTTTGGCTTTTGGCACAACCTCCTCTTCGGCACGAGCGACGACGGTGGTTACGATGTTTGTCGAGGCATCTAGAGCCAGGATCAACACGTAGTCGACCAGAGACGTGCCACTATGGGCCCCGAGAGCCGCACCCGGCGCATAGCCGGTGATCGGTAAAAGACCTCCACGATGCTCGGCTCCTGGAGCAGCCCGAGCACCGGGTCTGCCCACTCGATGAAAGTTACAGAGCCTGCGTCCAGGTACTCGTCGACGTCCAGCGCGTCGCGCGCGTCCATTCCCTCCAGCCGATAGAGGTCCAGATGGTTTATCCTGACGGCGCCCCCGCCTACAGATCCCTCATAACTACGGCCGAACTGGTAGGTAGGGCTTGTCACCGTCTCCCGTACGTCGAGAGCATGCGCTGCCGCCCGCACGAAGGCTGTCTTGCCGGTTCCAACCTCACCTTTAAGCACGACGATGTCCCCGGCTACGAGATAGGACGACGTCTTAACGGCGAGCGCTTTGAAGGCGTCCTCGTCCAGATCATCCCACTCAAGAGAGGCACCAGCCATGAAATCTCTACCAAAGACCCGGCTGTATGGGTTCGCGCTCGGCAGCCGGGATGCGAGAGACGTTGAGAGTTCCATAGGTACTCGGGCGTTCCGCAGCAATGAGTTTCGGCAAGCGAGAGAAGTCTGAGACGAGGAGCGCGCGTTCTGCTGGGGTGTAGAGCGCCCGCACCAGGGAAAGCGTTGGAAAAACGTAGCGGCCGTCGAGTGGGATCACACGGCCCCGGATACGCGAGACGGATTCCTTGCGCCCGGTGAGCGATTTGCTCGCCAAGTCTCCCAAAGCTACTATCACCTTCGGGTCGACGGCCGCCAGCTGGGCCAAAAGATAAGGCCGACAGGCGTTGATCTCCGCCGGCTTCGGGGCCCGACCCTCGGGTGGTTTACACTTGACGAGGGTTGTTAGGTAGACCTTCTCGCGTTCAAGGCCTATGGAAAGCAAGAGGCGGTCGAGCAGCATGCCTGAAGCGCCGCGGAACGGCTTGCCCTCCCTATCCTCGTTGAAACCCGGCGCTTCACCCACGACAAAGAGCTCGGCATTCAAAGGTCCTTCGCCAAAGACGGCCCGCGTTCTAGAGTGACACAGGGTACCGCACCTGCAACACTCCAGGGCCTCCTTCTGCGCCTCGGCGAAGTCCATAAGCTGCTAGTAGGCCTCCATCTCGGGCAGAAGGTAACCAAGGAGGATATAGATCAGGATCGTCGCCACAAGGCTAGGGCCAAGGATGAGGATGGCCAGGATGGCCGTTGCCAACCTTACCACACTAGAGTTCCACCTGAAATGGTGAGCAACACCGCCGCAGACGTCCAAGGCCCAGCGGTCCTTTTTGGCTTGCTTTATGCTCATGCTACCTCCCAGTATCCCGCTAACGACGTTTCATCCGATGGGGCCAATATTATCCTCGACCTCGTTCCCTTTGTGAAGCTTCGCCAGGCCAAGCACCGGTCCGAGAAAAGCTGATACAGCAGGCCTTATTCGCGGAAGCGTGCATCGTTGCGCTTCGACGCTATGATCGCTTTACCAGTACGTTGTCTATGAGCCGGGTCTTGCCGACACGGGCGGCCAGCGAGAGCAGAATCTCACCGGTGTTCGGCCCTACGGGTCCGAGCGTTGCGGCGTCGTTGGCGAAGACATACTCGAGGGCGACGAGCGGTTCAGCCGCCAGAGCATTATGGACGGTTTCCTCCAGGACCCTAGGATCGGTGGAGCCAGTATCTCGCGCAGTGAAGAGGGCACGGGAGATGATCGTAGCAGCAGAGCGCTCTTCTGGTTTGAGGTAGACGTTACGGCTGCTCATAGCAAGGCCGTCGTACTCACGGATTGTCGGACACACGACAAGTCGAGTCGAGAAGTTTAGATCCTGAATCATGCGTCCTACCAGGAAGGCCTGCTGAGCGTCCTTCTGACCCATGTACATACTCTCCGGGCCTATAATGTTGAGTAGCTTGGCGAGTACGGTCGCGACCCCTGCAAAATGTCCGGAACGTGCCACGCCCTCCAGAACGTCCTCTATCCTTCGCACCCTCACCTCCGTCGTGAACCCCTCCGGGTACAACTCGGCCGCCTCCGGCATGAAAATTGCGTCGGCGCCAGCCTCCTTCGCGAGCGCCATGTCCCGCTCCGAGTCCCGGGGATAGCGGGTGAAATCCTCTCCTGAGCCGAACTGCAAGGGGTTCACGAAGACGGAGACGATGACCGTGGCGCACTCCTCGCGTGCCCGGCGTACAAGCGATATATGTCCCTCGTGGAGGCAACCCATCGTCGGCACGAACCCGAGAGGTCTCTCCTTAGTGAAGAAGCGCACCTCTTCTATGCTGCGAAGAATTGGGATCTCGCCGTGTTCCAAATCCTACGTCTTCCCTAGGTAGCCTATCGACATGAAGCATTGCCACGCCTTCGGTAAGCCAGCGACGCGCCTCATGTAGAGGAACGTTTACGAGTCTTCTCTAGCCTCAACGCCG
>JAFAPF010000018.1 GCA_019247245.1 Rubrobacter sp.
TAGGTCCCCAATGCTCCTCCACGCCGGCCCGAAGATCCTCCGGCAATCGGGCGAACCACTCAGCGTAGCGGTGCGCGTCAAGATGTCCGGCCGCTCCCTGGAGCTGTTCTTCGGTCAAAAACTCGAGATCGTGGCCTCCGGCAGCGATGAGGGCTTGGATCAGGGCATCTCCATCCCCGGGCTCGCCCTCCACCCGATAACCGGCCTCGCGCATGGTCCGGAGTAGCCTGATGGCGCTGGCGGGGGTGTCGAGGCCGACGGCGTTACCCACCCGCGAGTGTTTGGTCGGGTAGTTGGAGAGCATGATGGCGACCTTCTTCTCCTCGTTCGGGAGGCGCCCGAGGAGAGCCAAACGGGTTGCGAAACCGGCGAGCCGCTTTGTGCGTTCGGGGTCGGCTCTGTAGAGGGTCAGAGGCGCTCCGACGGGTGAGTCGAGACCGAGACGTTCCTTGAAGGAGAAGGGGACGCCGATGATGCGCCCGTCGAACTCGGGGATGGCGACCTGCCAGGCGGTGTCGAGTGGGGAGAGGCCAGCATCAGAAGAGACCCAGGCTTCGCGGGAGGAGGTCACGCAGATACCCTGAACGACGGGCACGTCCAGGGCTTGGAGCGCCGGAACCTCCCACTCCAGCCAGCCCTCCAGGGAGCCTTCCTTATAGGCATCGGAGGCGCCGGACCCCCCGCTAGCGAGCACCGTCGTCAGGAGGCAGTCCACCCTGCCGTGCAATATCTCCAGCGCGGGAACCTTTCCCCTTTCGTCCGCGCGGAGCGAGTAGCAGTAGACGGGGAGGGCGTTGGCCCCGGCTTCTTCGAGTGCCCTGGTGAGGGCGTCCACGAAGGCGGTGTTCCCGCTCATCCAGTGGGTGCGGTAGAAGATCACAGCAACCGTAGGCTTTTTTGGGTCGTGCAGGGAGCGCAGTTCGTCGAGCGAGGAGCCTTCCTGGAGCTTGGGGTGGTAGACGCCGAGCTCCGGCAGCGGAAGCGGCGGCTCGAAGCCGTACCCCTCGACGAGAAGGGTATCGGCGACGAACCTGAGAAGGTTCTGCGTGTTACGGACGCCGCCGTGGCGGAGGTACTCGAAAGCCTCGGCGACGGCACCCGAGGGTGCCGTCGAGAGAGCCGTGAGCTCCGCATCGGGTTCGGCCTCTCCGCCGAAGGCGAGCAGCGGAACATCGAGCTCCCCGCACTGGCGGCGGAGCTCCTCGAAGCCCTGTGGCCAAGCCCTACGACCGCCGAGGAGCCGGACCATCACAGCCCCGACGCCCGGCAGCGTCTCCTCGAAGAAAGCGCGAGGGTTTTCGAGGGTCACAGGGTTCGCGCAGCGCACCTCGGGGAACCCTTCGGGGAGGAGCTCGGTGGTGCGAGCGGCGGCCAGGATCTCGGTATCCGCAGTGGTTAAAAAAAGCAGCCTTTTGGAGAGGTCAGCCATCAGCTGTCAGCTTTTGGGTTTCTCGGTGATTGTTACCGGATGGCGGCAACGTAACTCCGGGCGGGGAGAGGTCCAGAACACTTTCGTCGTTTGACGAGGCTGATGTTCCCGCGTGGGGCGGGTCTCCGACTTTTAGCTGACCGCTGACCGATGATCGCTGATAGCTAGAACGACTGTTTAGGGCTAACAGCTGATTGTTAATGACTGGCAAGTCCGCGGGCGGGCCGTACTCTATGAGGTTCAGGAGTGTCTCGCGTTTTATGTTCTCCGCGATGAGGTCTCCGAGCTTATCAAGCTGCGCCTCTCTGGCAGCGGCGAACGATGCGTCTCCTGGCGACCAGTGGAGGGCCCGATCTCTGGCAACCCGGCGCAAGAACGTGCGGCGAAACCCATCGGACTCGAATATACCGTGCCAGGAGGTGCCGAAGGTTGCCCCAACCTGGCAGCCTTCATCAGAACCGTTCGCAGCGAACAGAGGTTCGCCGCCGTGACGGAGAACGCGGCCGTGGCGGATCTCGTACCCCGAGACTCTCGTATTCTCGAACCCCGGAGCGTACCCGTCGGGGCGTGCGAGGATCTTCTCCTCCTCGAAGATTGTCTCGACGGGTAAAAGGTTCAACCCGGAGATCTCACCCTCCTCGCTCTCGATGCTATCCCTGATGCGGCTGCCGAGCATCTGGTAGCCGCCGCAGATCCCCAAAGTAGGGAGGCCGACCCTAGCTCTCTCTGTCAAGACAGAGTCGAGCTTGCGGGAGCGAAGCCAGGTAAGGTCTGCGACGGTGGTTTTAGTGCCGGGGAGAACGGCTAGGTCAGAGCAGAGGATCTCCTGTGAGGACTCGGTGAACCGGACCGCGACGCCCGGTTCGTATGATAAGGCGTCAAAGTCGTTGAAGTTGCTGATCCTGGGTAGCCGCACGACCGCGACCTTTATGAAGTCCTGTGCAAGCGGCGGCAGAGAGTCATGCGAGATGGCGTCGAGGGCGAGCGAGTCCTCTTCGTCGAGCCCGAGCCCCCGAACGTAGGGTAAAGTGCCCAAGAACAGGCGGCCTGTAAGCTGGCTCATCTGTTCGAGTCCCGGCGCGAGGATGGTTATGTCTCCCCGGAACTTGTTGACGATGAAGCCCCCGACGAGCGCCTGGTCCTCCGCACCGAGGAGCGCGAGCGTCCCGTAGAGGCTCGCGAAGACGCCACCCCGGTCTATGTCACCTATGATGATCGTGGGTAGGGCAGCTGCCCGAGCGAGGCCCATGTTCGCTAAGTCCTGCGCTCTGAGGTTGATCTCCGCCGGGCTTCCCGCCCCTTCGCAGACCACCACCTCGAACCTTCGCCGGAGGTCCTGCAGCGACTCTAGGACCACCGGAAAGAGCTTCTCCTTCATCTCCTGGTAACCGCGGGCGCTCGCCATGGCCCACGGCTTGCCACGTAAGATCACTTGCGTCTCGCGCTCCCCGGAGGGCTTGAGCAACACCGGGTTCATCTTAGCTTCGGGATCGACTCGGGCGGCGGCAGCCTGGGCGGCCTGGGCCCGCCCGATCTCCGCGCCTCCGCGCGTTACAAACGAGTTTAGAGCCATGTTCTGCGCCTTGAACGGGGCAACCTTCACCCCCTCACGGGCGAGCCAGCGGCAGATGCCGGCCACCACGACGCTCTTGCCCACGTCCGAGTGCGTTCCAGCCACGAGCAGGGCGCCCTTCACGGCGAGCCCCTTATCAGCGTCCGTCCGCAGGGCAACACGAGGGCAGCGTCCGCCATACACAGCTCAACTTTCCAAGGGCTTGCGGCGGTCTGCTCGCTCGCAGAAGAGCCCGAAGAGCACCCCCAAGCCGGTCCAAAAGACAAGCTGAGTGCCCAGGGAGGAGAGCCGGAAGCTCCACAACAAACCGGAAGGAAGCGCTCCAGCAAAGATGGCTCCTAATGGATAGGCTCCTGTTCCACTCGCTATCGGACAATAGGTGGTCGCGGAAGCAGGCGTATACGAGCCCGCACAATTCCCCGATGGTCACCCCGAAGAGGCCTGTAGTGAAAAAGAGACCGATCTTCTGGATCGAGCGGTTGAAGATCTCGCCGCCCTGGTTGTCGGCGGCCTGTTCGAGTTGGATGGCACTTTCTATAAACTGCTCGCCGAACAGAAAGGCGAAGAGCCCCGCCAGGAGACCGGCCAACAACCCGGTCGCCATCCCGCGGCGCAGATAAGACCCAATCATTGCCCCGATCCTTTAGTGGCAGGGAACGCCGAGCAGGTGCCGCCCGTCGTGGGCGAACTCGTGCAGGTAGTCGGTCACCCCGCCGCCTGCCCGAGCGAGGGAGCAAGCAGCTCTCCACTGGCCGAGAGCAAGACGAAGAGCATCGCCAGCAGGGGTGTCGCCGTTAACCAGCTCCATAAGGACATCTCTCCCAACGAGATGTTCCACCCGATAGAGCTTCTCTGCATGAAAACCTCCTTCTCGGGGTCCTCGCCCCGGTAGGATTTGAAGGGCGAAGGCCAGTCTCCTGACTCCCGGATCCCAGTTCACCCCAGGCCTTCCCGCCGCATTGACGAAGCTTTAGACTCCGTCGGGGGCAGTGGCTTCTCACTGGGGTTCGCTCCCCGGTCACAGTGGCGGGACCGTGCCGGATTCACGCCGGCTTCCTGATCCTTTCACCCAACCTGATCGTCGGGCAGTGTAATCCTGATCTCCTCCACCTGTCAACGCTCTCAGCTCACCAACGGGAGCTCATTGGCCCGTGAACTGCGCGGAGCGCTTCTCTACGAAAGCAGAGATGCCCTCCCGGCTGTCGGCCGTGCGAGCCATCTCGGCGATAGTCTGCGTTTCGTGCTCCATCTGTGTCTCCAGCGTCTCGGTCCAGCCGATGTGCAGCAGGCGCTTGGAGGCGCCTAAAGCCTTCGTGGCGCCGGCGGCGAGCTGCCTCGCGAGGGTGGTGGCTTCCTCGGATAAGTCCTCGTCCGCTACGACACGGGTGACGATCCCCCACTCCATGGCCTCCTGCGCCGACAACTGCCGGTTGGTGAGGGTCAGCTCCATCGCCCGCTTGAAACCGACGAGGCGGGGCAGATAGTAAGTGGAAGACCCGTCGGGTGTGAGACCGGCGTTGGTGTAGGCCATGGTGAAGCGGGCTGGTTCGGCTGCTATGACGAGGTCGCAGGCGCAGGCGAGGCTCAGCCCCGCCCCGGCCGCTGCGCCGTGAACGGCCGCAACAACCGGCGGCTCCATGCGAGCAATGCGCGAGACGGCGGCGTGCAGATAGGTGGTAACCTCCTTCAGGTGATGGGGCAAGTGCTCTCCCTGCTCAGTGAAGCTCTTCAGATCGCCGCCTACACAGAACGTAGGCCCCTTACCGGAGATCAGCACCGCCCGGACGGCGGGCTCCTCGTCGCAGCGCAGCACGGCATGCATTAGCTCTTGGGCCAACTGCCGGTTGAGCGCGTTGGCCGCTTCCGGTCGGTTGAGCATTATGTGCGCGACGTCGTCACTGACGTCGAACTCTAGCGTGGCGTACTCCTCGGCAGTCAAATTGCCTCCTTCTCCGTCGGCCGCTAGACGCGGCTCATTTTGTTTTGGAATAGCTTACCCCGTACGCAAGTCTAGGCTCGCAACGTAGCGGAGGGTGGCTAGTTCCGGTCAGTGTTTAGCAGCGCGGAGAGCTGTGTGAGGCTACTTGCCATCCGCGGTCCATACCAGGTGAGAAGCTTGCCGTCGAGGAGGTGTATCCGGTCCTCGCGTGTGGCGGGGATCTCTAGAGAGTAGAACTCCTCCAGGTCCTCGGCTGAGAACGGGTAGGGTTCATCCGGGAGCAGGACAACCTCCGGCCCTGCGGCCTGGATCTCCTCCAGGGTCACGGTGGGGTAGCGCAGAGAATCACCGAAGATGTTCTCGCCGCCGCACGTCTGGAGAACGTTATGCACATAGGTGTCAGAGCCGACGCTCATGTAGGGGTTCTTCCAGATCGGCACAAAGACCCGGCGCCGGGAGGAGACCCGCCGGGTCTGTAACCTCCTGTGGACCCGTTCGATCGGTCCCAGCACCGCTTCCGCCCGTGGGGCCTCGACCAGGCCGGCCAGCTCTTTTAGCAGGGTTATCGCTTCCGCTATCCCTTCCGGGGCGCCGAGGAGGACCGGGATGCCAGCCTCCCTTAGCTCCTCGATGTTCTCACGAGTGTTCTCCTCCTTGACAGCGATCACCAGGTCGGGATGCAGATCTAGGACAAGGGGTATGGAGATCTTTTTCGTTCCTCCAACCTTGGTTATTCGACCGACAGCCCGCGGCGGTTGGGTACAGTAGCGGGTACGTCCGACGATCCTCTCCCCCACCCCCAAGGCGAAGAGCGCTTCGGTCAAGCTCGGCACCAGGCTTACGATGCGTTGCGGGGTCACGCCCTTCGGCTCTGTCCTAGATCTCTTCGAAGATCTTCTCCGAGGCCGAGATGGGGTCCAGCTCTCGCTTATACACGCGCTCCATGATCTTCGTGTCCCCTCTTTGGAGGCGCTCCTGCACCTTGTTTTGCATCTTGTTCGCGGCCCAGGAGACTACGAACTCCCTCTGCGAGGCCCGCTGGCGCTTCTCCAGTTCCCCGCTCTTCTCCAGGCTCGCCCGGTGCTCCTCGATCTTCTCTTTGAGCTCCTCTATGCCCTCGCCCGTGTCCCCACGCGTCATGATGATCGAGGGCATCGGGGCATCGGGGTCGAGTTCGTGCCCGATCTCCAGGGTAGAACGCACCTCCGCCTTGGCCTCGTTGGCCTGTGGGTGATCGGACTTGTTGATGCAGAAGATGTCCGCGATCTCCATCACGCCCGCTTTGAGCGCCTGCACCGCGTCCCCTGCCCCCGGCTGCAGACAGAGAACCACCGTGTCGGCGGCGGACGCGACCTCGACCTCTCCCTGCCCCACACCCATAGTCTCGTAGATCACCACGTCCGTCCCGTAGGCCTCCATAGCAAGACCAGCGAGCCGCGACCCACCCGCCAAGCCCCCCAGGTGTCCCCGGTTCCCCATCGAGCGGATGAAGACGTTCTTGTCGAGGAAATGGTCGACGAGGCGGATCCGGTCGCCCAATATGGCACCCTTCGTGAACGGGCTGGAGGGGTCCACCGAGACCACTCCAACCTTCTTGTCCTCCTCGCGGAAGAGCTCTATGAGCTTGGCGATGATGCTGCTCTTGCCCGCGCCGGGCGGCCCGGTGAAGCCAACACTGAGGGCCGCGCCCGTATGCTGGTAGAGCTCGGAGATGATGTCCGGCGTCTGCGGGTCCTCGTCCTCTATTTTCGAGATCACCCGGGCAAGGGCCCGCCGGTCGCCGGAGAGCAACCGCTCGGTTAGTTCGTTGCCGTTCATCTAGCTCGCCGAGACTGCTTCTTGCACGTACTCCACCGCCTTTTTGGTCGGGGTTCCCGGCGTGAAGACCTCGCCGACCCCGGCCTCCTTGAGCTTATCGATGTCGTCCTTGGGGATCGTTCCCCCCACGAAGACCACCACGTCCCCGGCGTCGTTCTCCTCCAGGAGTTCTATGATGCGCGGGACTAGCGTCATGTGGGCCCCCGAGAGAATGGAGACGCCTATGGCGTTGGCGTCCTCCTGGATAGTCGTCTCCACGATCTGATCAGGCGTCTGGTGCAGGCCCGTGTAGATCACCTCCATGCCGGCGTCCCTCAAAGCGCGCGCGATGATCTTGGCTCCTCGGTCGTGGCCGTCCAAGCCCACCTTCGCTACCACCACCCTTGTTGTCTCCTCCGGCACGCTTGCCTCCTTTAGCCCTCGCTATCGATTTTCTTGCCAACCTCCGCAGCCTCCTGCGACCGCTATAGCGCCGGCGTTTCGCGGTAGCTGCCGTAGACCTCCTTCATGGCGTCGCAGATCTCTTGCACCGTGGCGTAGGCCCGCACCGCCTCGATGGTTGGGTACATTGTATTCTCACCCTCTTCGGCGGCCTTTTTTACAGCCTCCAAGCACTCCTGGACCCGCTCGTTGTCGCGGCGCTCCTTGAGCTTCTTGAGGCACTCTATCTGGCCCTCACCGACCTCTTCGTCGACGCTGTGCAGCTCTACGTCAGCCTCTTCTTGGGGCCTGTGTATGTTGTGGTTGACGACGTAGCGCTTCTGTTCTTCGATCTCGCGCACGTAACGGGCGCTAGCCTCGGCGATCTCGCCCATCTGGTAGCCGTTCTCTATGGCCTTTACGACCCCACCGAGCTCGTCTATCCGCTCGAAGTACTCGTATGCCTGCCGCTCGAGCTCGTTGGTAAGAGCCTCGACGAAGTAAGAACCGCCCAAGGGGTCTATGGTGTTGGCGACGGCGGTCTCCAGGGCCGCTATCTGCTGGGTGCGCACGGCGGTCCGCACCGCCCGCTCGGTCGGTAGCGCCAGAGCCTCATCGAACGAGTTCGTGTGCAGGCTCTGCGTGCCGCCCAGGATCGCGGCCAGGGCCTCGAACGCCGTTCTTGCGATGTTGTTCAGGGGCTCTGGTGCCACAAGGGAGACGCCGGCGGTTTGGGTGTGGAAGCGGAGCTTGAGACTCCGCTCGTCCTTGGCTCCGTACCTGTTCTTCATCTCCCTGGCCCAGATACGCCTGGCGGCGCGGAACTTAGCGATCTCCTCGAAGAAGTCTATATGCGAGTTGAAGAAGAATGAGAAACGCGGTGCGAAGTCGTCCACGTCAAGCCCCGCATCGATCCCCGCCTGCACGTACGCGAACCCGTCGGAAAGGGTGAAGGCGAGCTCCTGCGCCGCGGTAGAGCCCGCTTCGCGGATGTGGTACCCGCTTATGGAGACGGTGTTCCACTTGGGCATGTGCTTCGTGGCGTAGACGAGCATATCCTTGAAGACCTGCATGGAAGGCTCGGGCGGGAAGAGCCACTCCTTCTGGGCTATG
>JAFAPF010000215.1 GCA_019247245.1 Rubrobacter sp.
CCCTGACCTCGGGCCTTAGGAAATGGTGTGCGATGCACGCATGTAGCTCTTGGAGATATCCTGACCACTGCTCGATGAGCTTTGAGCTTACCCGTTCAGTACCTATCTGTGCTGCATTCATCTCTCTCTCCTCTTCCGCCGCTGATGGGTAGAGGATATCGCAGGGTTCACACAAGTGGCACTGTAGGATTAGAGCCTGTTTGGTAAGGGTGAGGGTTAAGCCTTTTTGACGTTCTAGCCCATGTTGGAGGAGCTATCTGATAGCTCTCTTTGGTAGAAACGCTTCGACAACTGAGGAACCGGCTCTGTAAAAACAGCCCGCAGGGTACCTGTGGCCCATTTAGGAGAAGCAGATTTAGCTCCTCCGGGCTAACCCTGTCAGTTACCAAACAGGCTCTGAGGCACAGTCTTTTGGTAGATTGTAAGAGAGGTGGATACGATTGGAGTGCTCAGAGCGAAAGGGGGAGTATAGCCAATGGCGGTGCCTACCCAACTAACGACCACGACGCGCGAAGAAGCCTATGGAGGCGTGACATACCACATCGAGGGTGAACTCGTACCGGTGCTGCAGCTTGAGCTTGGGGCAGTGCCAGTCTACTTCGAGCATCATGTGCTGCTTTGGAAAGACCCTCAGGTGGAAATCGGCGTCAAGTCGCTTAGAGGAGCGTTAAAACGCATGGTCGCTGGCATCCAAGTATTTGTGACGCAAGCGCATGGTCCTGGAAGAATCGCCTTCAGTAGAGACGGCGCTGGACACGTATTTCCGCTCCACCTGGGACAGAATGAAGCGATCGACGTAAGGGAGCACCAGTTCCTGGCCGCCACGGAAGCGGTGGATTACACCTTCAGCAGAGTTAGGGGTGCGACGAACATGCTCTTTGGGGGTACGGGGTTCTTCATCGACACCTTTTCGTGCGCCGAGCGGGAGGGAATCCTATGGCTTCATGGATACGGGAATGTGTTCGAGACGACCCTCAAGCAGGGAGAGCAAATTGACATCGAGCCCGGCGGGTGGATCTACAAGGATCAGAGCGTGCAGATGCAGACGATTACACAGAGACTCTCCACGGGTTTCTTTGCCAGCGCTGGCCAGCTCTTCTGGAACCGATTCACGGGCCCGGGGAGAGTAGGACTTCAGTCGATGTACGTGCACCTGCCGACGAGCACATAAGCCTCTGGACAAAAGCACTCCTTTTACACTGGGTGGATAAGAAATGGGCCTTTTCGGAACAAGGCTTATTATTGAAACACTTGGCACATTATCCGGAACGGCTAGGAGTTACGCACCAGCAGTTGTTCCAGCACCCCTCCCACAATCAAAGTGTCAAAACTTGACGGGTTGGACGGGTTTGGAGACAGAAAGTGTTTTTTGCAGCTCCCGAGAACTAAGCCCTATTCCTCATAGCCGTTTTCTCCCGGATTGATATCCGTGCGAAGGTTATGGCATTCTACTTAGGAGAAGCCAAATGCTAATGCGATAACTCCCGTTAGCAGTCCCACCAGCACAACATATACTGCCACTACCAGCAGTACTCTAGCAGGCAGCCCCTGCTTAGCCATTAGCAGCGACGGTAAGCTTACCGCCGGTAGTGTGGTTAGCAATACTCCAGCTCCTAACGCTCCAAGCCCTGCTGACATCGATCCTTGTACTATCGGTATCTCTGCAGCGGTGGGTATCACAAAGAGTGTTCCTCCTATAGCAAGCCATACTGCAAGTAAGAGACTGCTTCCAACCGTAACATCGACATAAGGGAAGATGAATGCCCTGGCCGCTCCGAGCGCTAATACCACCACTGCGTACTCTGGTAGGAGCACTATGCTCATCTTGGCAAGGGTCTTCACCCAACGCACAAACGGGCTGCCTTGCTCGGAAGCTTCCATGCTTTCAGCTCCCGCAACTTCCGGTGTACGAGTAACGTCGGTCTCTCCCGGAGCTAAGCGGTCGGCTAAGAAGGCTACCCCGAAGACCAGTATTAAGGCTACTGCTATTCGTAGAGCTGACCACTGCCAACCTAGCACGAAGCCCATGAAGACTATGGTAGCCGGGTTGAGCATAGGGTTAGCCACTAGGTAGGCTGCAGCTGCCCCGCCCGAGGCCCTACACTTCCTCAGGCCCACCGTCACCGGGGCTGCGCAGCAGGTACACATCATCGAAGGGACAGCAAGGGCAGCTGCCATAGTCGTGCTCCCGAAACCTGCTTTACCTAGCGCCTTTGTGAGCCACTCACGCGGAAGGAGGGCTTGTACCCCTGAGCCTACCAAGAGCCCCAGTACTAGCGCTTTCCATACTGCGAGGAAGTAGGTGCCTGCATAGTCGAGGGCCGCTGCTAAAGAAGGTGCGGGCGGAGTTGCCCCCTTACTACTGACTATAGACTCTCCGATAGAGTGGGAGGAAGCCGCAGACAGGGCTTTGTGAAAATAAGGGTCCCACTTAACGATATACAGACCTCCTATGATCACTACCAACAATGTCAAATAGCCCAACAAGATGTTCTTTCTGCCGACTTGAGGGTAGCTCATCTACGAGATCCTTCCTATTCCGCTAGCGGTGTCTTCTCCTAGGCACATTAAATTGCTGCGAAGAGACTTTAACAGAAAATTAATGTTTATTCTTACAAAGAGGTAACTAGAGTGTTCCACAAACCTTGGGTTGCGGGACAGTTTGTTAACTGTCCCCGGAAGCTTCAGCGCGACCTTGAAGACCGAGCTCGTGCATCGACGCCGCTTTCCTGATCGAGAGGCAGCGAGAAGCGCCATCTTCTTCGAGTTCCTGGAAGGGTTTTACAACCGACGCAGGCTGCACTCGGCCCTGAGTTACCGGAGTCCTGCCGACTATGAAGAGGCTACAATGCAAGGAGCGGCTGTGGCGTAGATGTTCCGTCCACGAGACCCCGAGGTAATTCCAGTTGCCAAACTACCCATCCGGCTGCTATTAGTTCCTAAATCTTGAAGAAGGTTTTTCTGCATATATGAGTGACGCGCCCAAAGGACAAGCGGATAAAAGAGACACCATTACTCCTGCCCAGCGGAGGAACATCTGGATCTGGGCGATTACGCTGGTCGTTCTGTGTACCGCCATTGGGGGCTTGATCACTTGGGAGGTGTATCAGATTAAAGCCGCCTCCGCTCAGGGTCACGAGGACACGATGAACCCAGATCTCGGAGAAGGAGGAACCAACCTCCCCTCAGCGGAACTGCCCGCCGGAGCCAATCCCCTGAGGGCGGAGGCAGGTATTTACCTAGACCGCATACCTGAGCTGTCCGTGAAGGACAGCAGTTGGACTGCCGACTTTTATGTCTGGTTCCGCTGGCAGGGTGACCAAGCTGATCCAGGAGGGGATTTCCAAGTCGTCAATGGCTGGATCGATTCAAAGGAGAAGGTCGAGGAGCATACAAGCGGTGATGAGCACTACGCCCT
>JAFAPF010000033.1 GCA_019247245.1 Rubrobacter sp.
AAATAATGGTGAGCAAGGGCAACAAAGAAGCTAATGGCAAGAGTCCGATGAAGATCATGACCCTGGGAGCTAGAAAAGGCGGCGAGCTGGTAATCCGGGCTGAGGGGGACGACGCGGAAGAGGCCGTGGACGCCTTGATAGAACTCATCTCGTAGAACAAGCACTAACCGTGAGTGCTGGACAGCCCTTGGTATCGTGCAAGGCCGAAGAAATTCGAATGGTGGCACAGGTCGAAGTAGAAGGAGATCCTTGGAGGTAAAAGACGTGGGTAGGTCCATAAGGCTCGTCGGTGTCGGTGCCTCCTCTGAGGGAACGGTGGTGGGACCAGCTTTTGTACACATTGCCGGTAGTATCAAACCGGAGCGGGAGAACATACTCGAGGACGAAATGGAAACCGAACTGGTGCGTTTTCGAGAGGCGATCGAGGGTGTAGTAAGAAAGCTCTCTGAGACCCGCGGTCTCGTCAAAGAGTCGAGTGGAGAAGAAGAGGCGGCCATTTTCGACGCCCAGACGCCCATATTGAGATGACTCAGGACCACGAGCTGTCTTCGGAGGTCGAGGAGCGCGTCCGCAACCTAACTAGCCCAGAGGCGGCCGTGCTGGCCGCCGGTGAGGAGTACGCTCAAATGTTCGCCGAGATGGACGACGAATACATGGCTGCCCGGGCCGACGACGTACGCGACGTGGCCCACCAGGTCGCTACCGAGCTTATGGATCGAGGGACTGCGGGACCGCAGTCCCTAAAGACCCCATCTATCATTCTCGCTTACAGCTTGGTCCCTTCAGATACAGCTCGCCTCTCGAAAGGCATGGCTCTCGGCTTCGTCACCGCTGAAGGCTCCAGGACTTCCCACATCTCGATTATGGCCCGTACTATGGGAATACCAGCCGTGGTGGGCGTAGGCTCGGCCTTGGAAGAGGCGTACAGCGCCGAAACGGTGGCTGTGGATGGCGGCGAGGGATACGCTGTTGCTGACCCTGATCCCGATACGCTCGCTGAGTTCGAGTGGAAGCAAGAAGTGACGATTGCCGAAAGGACCACCCTTGAGGAGTTCAAGCATGTAGAAGCCCGAACCCGTGATGGGCGCCGCGTCGAGGTCTCGGCTAACCTTGGTTCCGTGGATGAAGCCCAAGAGGCCCTCTCATGGGGGGCCGAGGGAGTAGGGCTCTTCCGCACGGAGTTCTTGTTCATGGAGCGTCGGGAGCTGCCGTCGGAGGACGAGCAGTACGAGGCCTATCGCTTAATGGCCGAGACTTTCGGCGAGAAGCCGGTGATCATACGTACGCTTGATGTGGGCGGAGACAAGAACCTGCCCGGCGTGGACCAACCCCAGGAGGAGAACCCCTTCTTGGGTTGGCGGGGCATCAGAATGAGCCTAGACGTTCCCGAGCTCTTCAGACCCCAGCTCCGAGCCGTATTACGGGCTGGAGCTCGCGGAAACCTAAAGATCATGTTTCCGATGGTCGCCGATGTCGAGGAGCTGCGTGCGGCGAAGAAAACCTTAGCTGAGTGCGAGGAGAGCTAAAAACCGAAGGTAAGGAGATCGGTCTGGTAGAGATTGGGGTCATGATCGAGACCCCCGCGGCCGCGATCTGCGACGGGCAGCTGGCCCCTGAAGTCGCCTTTTTCTCTATAGGTACGAACGACCTGGCCCAGTACACCATGGTTGCCGACAGAGGTAGTGAGCACTTGGAACGCTTGCAGAGCACTAGACACCCGGCAGTACTTAAGCTCATCGGGGACACTTGTGATGCTGCTTGTGAGGCCGATATATGGGTCGGGGTCTGCGGCGAGGCCGCCAGAGAGCCGACTCGTATTCCGAAGCTTATAGAGCTCGGCGTAACCGAGCTGAGTATGAGTCCCCGGCAATCCCCAAGGCTAAGAAGATCATCTTAGAAGTGTAGAGACACCCTCGATCGTCGGAAGATTGACGATCCTCGCTGCCTAGCTAGATTATTCATGAGGACTCCGTGCTACTGACTTTGTTATGGTCCCCTTTTCGACAACACTATCGCTAGAAATCATGTAGTGCACTCAAGAGCGCACCCATCTCAAACCCTAAGATTATGATCCCAGACACCCTGTTGACCCATTGCAGTGTCCCGGAGCTGAGCTTTCAGTGCAATAAGCCCACGCTACTGCTCAAGAGAAGTCACCACAGCGCCGATCCCACAACACCCCCATGACCAGCACCGCTCCTAAGGTGTACTCTCCGCTCGTTTCGACTAGGCCCAGTCCGGAAGATCGCTGCGAAGGACAGTATCGTCATAGGGTTAGTGATCGTCAGGACGAACGTTGAGGCGTGCGCTCCCACGAGAACCTTAGAAGCCTTGCTCGTGCTCGTAGCTTCGTCCCCGGCTGGCCTCTTGAGGAAGACCTTTATGCCCAGATACAAGAGAAACACCCCGCCTACCAGGCGCAGCCAGAGCTGATGGCTAGCCAATAACTCACTGAAAGAGGTCAGGCTGAAGACTGCTATGCAACCGTAGACTACGTCCGCGCTTGCTACTCCCAGGCCGCAAGAAAAGCCTACCAGTTGCCCGTCGGTCAACGTTCGCCGGAGGCACAAGAGGCCTATAGGACCTACGGGGACAGCGACCGAAAAGCCGAGGACAGTCCGCGCAACACATAACCCAGTAGTTCCATCTAGCTCCTTATAGGATTTGTAGCGCTTCTGCGCCATGCTTACTCAGCAGTAATGCCCCAAGACACCTCGCGGGACTTGTGCTCAGCAGCGGGCCCATCGCGAGTGCTCGGGTGTACAGGCGGGTCGGCCTAAGGGGCCGGAAGGATAGCTACCGCTGTCGAAACTCGAGGAAGTGGCAGCCGAAGTTCACCATGGCTTTCATGTTAGCTCGGTCGCTGGGTCGGATCTACCAGACGACCGGTTTCTCGCAAGTTCGTCGCCCACGAGTAGCTTGTTTACAATAGCAAGCGTAGCATCGAAGGCTCGGCAACTCCGGTTTTGAAACGCGCTCTTAACGCAGGATTAGCAACTCAACGAGCATGAAGCCCTTCTCGTTAGCCTTCTCCTGTGTTTTTCTTTAGTCTTCGGGCAAACCAATGCAGCATGATATTCATCCTTTTCTCTTCTTGTTGCTTGCTCATACCTTGGTACTGCTCGCTTTGCTCCAGGTCAGTCGCTTTTGCCCGAGATTTTTCTGGAATTTCCTGGCTTTGAAGGTGTTCCGGCCTCTGCCAAGCAGGGAATAACAGTTGCTTCATAAGCAACCCGCTTTTGGTAAGGTGGCGGTAAGGAGGTGTCAAGAGAACACAAGTAGGTCTCGAAGGCCTACCGGCGAGGATGCTCACAACGCTGTCAACGTTGTAGTGGAGGTTTCGGTGTGCAGCCGCAACAAGTACGAGTACAAACCCAAGCTGGGAGCGATCATGCTCGGCCGGACGCTGTCAGACAACATCCGCTACCCTGGCGGCTACGGCTTTGTACCCTCCACAGTACGCACGAACGACAAGCCCTTGGATGTCACAAATGGCTTCCTACGACCCAGTTTTCTCGACTACATGATCCGTGCACGCTTGAGGCCTTGGAGTTGAGCGGAGAGGAGGGGGTGGAGCCTAACATCTTCGTGGTCTCTGCCGACGATCCTCGCTTCGAGGACTTCCACAGCCTCGATGTCGTGCCGGAGCAGAACCTGCGCCAAGTCAAAAATTTCTTCGTCGCCTTCAAGCGGCTGGAGGGGGA
>JAFAPF010000386.1 GCA_019247245.1 Rubrobacter sp.
ACAGTCCGCAAAAGATTCTCATGATGTTCATGACCAAAAAGGGTTTCGAAGTGTTTCGCAGGCCCCAAGTGTTTCGGATTCGGGTAACGCAGAGGACGATGTGACGTCCATACCCAGTAACGGTGATGGCAATGAAGCCCATATAACGAGTGAGGCCGAAGTGCGGGTGCTGTTCTGGCAGTAGCTAACAAAGAGCAGACAAATCCCCACAAAATAGAGCATGAAGATACAAAATGCTTTGTAATGCCGTGGTACGTTGGGTGAGTAGCGCGAGCGGTAAACTCACGGGGTGATTAGATGGCCCCCACTCTGAGCGAAAAACCGACCATCGAAAACAACACATCTCAACTACGACTTTAGGGTTGGCGCTATTGCGACAGGTAGGACAAAAATACGGTTACCTCATGAAGAGCGGCGAGACATGCCCGCGAAGCGCCGGTTGGGGCACCGACCATGCTGGAAGCGGCAGATGCAAGAATCACCCCGGCGGCCGTCAAGGTGCTCGTAAGGGCAACAAAAACGCCCTCAAGCACGGCTTGCACGAGTACATCGGCTTTGACACGCTCGATGAGGACGAAGCCGAGCTGTTGCAAGGCGACAGGCGCGAGGTGCTAAGTGGCGTCTATAGCGCGCTCGATCTCCTAGACATCCGTGAGCGCAGGATACTGGTACGTGTCAAGGCTCTTAGGCGTGACGCTGAGCGCTTCGTGGTAACCAGAAAGACCAAGACCAAGGGCTATCGGGACAACTCGACCGTAGACCTCGAAATCCAAACCGCGCAGGCCGCCTCGGAGCGAATACTTGCGCTCGATAACGTGCTTAGCACGATCAGTAGGCAAAAGGTGTACCTTTTGCGTCTGCTTGCCGAGATGAAGGATGCCCCCACGGAGGACAAGCGCGCTATGGCGCTGATCGAGGCGCTAGATCGGTCCGTAGAAAACGTTTTGAGAGATAAACGGAGGACCCGCTCCTTTCATGAAGATTTGACGACGGCAAACAATACATCTAAACCGGGACTTTAAGGTGGGTGCTTTTGGGCTTAGATAAGCCAAGATGTGGATATGTGACGCGCAGCGGCGAGCCGTGCCGTCGTCCCCGGGGTTGGGGGACGGACCACTCTGGAGTCGGCTCGTGCAAATATCACCCGGGCGGTAAGGTTGGGGCTCCTAAGGGCAATAAGAACGCACTCGTCCACGGCTACTACGAATATATAGGCCCCGAGATGCTGACAGACGAAGAGCGCGAACTCGCAGGGCTGATAATCGCAAAGCTCATGAAATTTGATCCCCTAGAGGCCACACAAGCTAGCTACGTCATGCTCTGCCTCAGGGAACGTAGGCTCCTGCGGGATCTGGCGCGGCTTCGCGAGCTAGGCGACGATGCCTTAGTCCTTGTTGACAGGCGCACGAAGAAGGGTTACGACCACAAGGAGCCGGTAGAGCTTACGATCGAGCGATGGCGGGTGCTGTCGGATGACGTGCTACGCCTCGAGGATCGCCTTAACTCAATCGCACACGTCATGGAAACGGTAACAGAGCAGCTTGCCCGGTACGAGCATCGGGGCCGCGATCGCCACACCTTCGATGAACTATTCGCTGCGATCAAGCGCTCCGCGCCAATGAAGGAAAAAGATGGCTAATGTTAAGCATTTCGGGTCCGAACCTCCCGTACGGCCGGTCTCAGGCGACACCCGTCGACACAAGGGGGATCGATTGTTAAGTTTTATGAACAGCATCAAGACACAGAAAGGTGCGCCTAAATAGAAGATCGAGCAAGAGTTATCCAAGTTCGACAAACGAGCGGCAGAGCAGCGCGTAAACCGCGAAGATCGAGTAGCTAGGGAGTCGCACCCGCGAGTTCGCTGGCCAGGGCCTTTTTTGACTCAGTTTCGGCCCTGGGCGTCGTGAGGACAGCCGGGGACTTTTTTCTGTCTCCTGCGCTTTGCGAGTGCAACCCTCCGCTTGGCCAAGCGCGCCTCCACTGCCATCCCTCCCTACACAAAAGAGCCTCAAAACGGTTATCCACAACATGTAGTGGGTTATCCACAGCCTACCACGGGGTGTAGCGAAAATGACGGCGATTGCGTAACGATCTCCAAGCGCTTGCGCAAGCGCTGAGATGGCGACAAGGCTAGGGTGCCCCTATGGCTAAAGAGGGTAACTACTACACCACCAGCGAGGCGGCTCGTATCCTCAGACGTTCGCCACATCGTATCCATGCTCTCGTTTCTGAGGAGAAGCTCCCCGGTGAGCGGGAGGACGGTGAGTGGAGGATACCGTCTTGGCGGTACACGAGCGGCTGGAGCGCACCCGGGCAGCGGCAGGGGCGATGATGTACCTCTTTTGGAAAGCTCCCAAGACATCCGTGAACTCCTGGGTGAGGTGAAGGACCTTCGCTATTAGCTGGGCAAGATGGAGGGGCGCCTAGAGATCGAAGCTGTGGCTCAAAGCACTCTCCGGGAAAGCCTTGACCGAGAACGCCAGAGAGCAGACGCAGCAGAGCTGGAAACCAAAGATTACTAGGCGCAGGCTAGGTGCAGGATTTGATCAGTGCCGAAAAGGGCCTTTTTCACCACGAGGGCCGCTGGGATCTTCAACAAACGCTTTTACGGGCTTCTGAGTGTTTCAAAACTCATACCAAACAAAGTACTAAAACTTCGCTAACTCAATGAGTTTTGGTACTTTCCATGAGTCTCCTTCTCGGTAGTTGCCGGGAATTAAGGGCTTCTCGGAAACCTAGCTGCCGCTTTTCTTGTCTCTGAACCATTTGCTATCTAAAGGTAACTAGCTAATTGGTCCGCGCGGAACCTAAATGGTGCAACCGCCAGCCTGCGGATCATCTCCGACCGAACGGAGGACTACCGTGCTTGAGATCATCGGCGCCGGATACAGGCGCACCGGCACAGTGTCACTGAAGGCTGCACTAGAGCGGCTAGGCTCTGGTCCCTGCTATCATGCTGCAAGGTGCTGCTGCCAAGTGGGTACTATAGCTTAACGTGTGAGAAGACCTCTTAGCGGCAACGTTACATGCAACACCATGAATAAAGATACAAGGTGTGGATAACCTTGAACAAGCTCCTCTGATGTCCACATAGTAGCCGCAACGCTGGGGCCTTATATTCACTCGAAGCGCATGCTTATTCGGTCGCTGGCAACTAAAGGTCTAGGCAATTTCTGAGAATGTTCGTTACCGGCAGCTACAGCCTTTTAGGCGTTACAAGCTACTAGAGAGAGCCAGAGTGAACTAGCACCCTACCTACTGTAGAGTGGTAGCATCAGTTGCAAAGATTGGGAACGCTAACACTGCTCAGCAGCATACCGCGAGTGCTAGGAGGTCATTTCAAGGTTCCTAACAGCGGGAATACCTCCTGCCCCGCTGGCCAAAAGGACCGTCCGCCGTACAGCCTCCGCCACGGCGTCAGCAGCCCAAGTCCCTACCAGCGAGGGCTCCACTTCTACGTCGCCACATGCCAGCGCAAAGACTGAATCCCCGTCAAAGAGAGTGTGGACTGGGTAGATAGAACGGGCCAGCCCATCCTGGGCCATCATCGCCACTCGTTTAACTTGAGCCTTGCTCAGCTTGGCGTTCGTTCCTACTATTGCCAACGACGTGTTCTCGATTGGTCGAGCCTCTGGGGGAACAGATCGCAGAACCTCTCGGGCATCGAGCCATCCGCCCCCCGCCCTTCTAGCACCGGCCAGCACGGTCCCATCTTCTCGCACTATCTGCCCGAAAGCGTTTACCGCCGCTATGGCTCCCACTACCAGGTCTTCGACCCTCATAGAAGCGGTACCAATACCCGACTTGGTGGCAAGCTCCAACCCAGCATACTTCCCTACCGTCAACCCCATCCCTGCTCCCACAGAACCCTCTGCAAAATCTATACCCGCCGCCCTTGCTGCTTGCAAGCCCATGGCGGGAGTCGGATAGGCATAGGGCTGTCCAACCGGAAGGTCAAACATCGCTGCCGCAGGGACTATGGGCACCCGTGCCACGTGAGTGTCTATGCCTACACCCTTGTTCTTGAGGTACTCCATCACTCCTTGAGCAGCAGCCAACCCAAACGCGCTGCCACCGCACAGCACCACGCTATGAACCCTTTCGACCAGACATTCGGGGCGCAAAGCGTCTGTCTCACGTGTTGCTGGGCCTCCGCCTCGGATGTCTGCAGCAGCTGTGAAACCTTCCTCCCCACAAAGTACCACCGTACAGCCGGTGATCCCTTCGAGGTCTTGAGCATGACCCACTTGAAGTCCAGGTACGTCTGTTAGCTGTCCTGCTTTTGTGTATGCAGCTTCAGATCCCACGAAGATCTCCCCTTCAAGGCTGCTCCGCTACAGGGTCTCAATCTAACAAGAGATGTGGCTCGGAAGCTAGGCTGTACTAAAGAATCTTCTTCACCCAATGGGTGACGGTGGTCCAGATTTCCGAGAATAAGCAGTTATCGGCAGCTGGAGCTCCTGTGGCATTACAAGTGGGGAAGCAGCTACTCCTTGAGGAGGTAAATGGGCTACCCACCTGGTATCGTGGGTTTACGCTATTTGGCAAAATTAGCTGATGAGAAGGGCCCTCACAGGGCTTCGAAATGAGCGCTAGCGGCTATAAGAGCCACGGAGGCAGTATCCAATGACTGTTGATAGAGTTATTCAGATAGCCCTCGTGATAATAGTAGTTGTGATCTTAGCAATAGTGGCTTTCGCTGCACTCCAGCCCAAAGGTACAGCAGTGCAGCTTACTGATACTAGCGGCGACTTAATCGGGAGCGCGTTGCTTAGCGAGGGATCATCAGGTGGAACCATGATCAACGTCGAGGCCCAATCACTCACACCAGGGGAACATGGCATCCACATCCACGAGACGGGCAGGTGTGACTTACCAGACTTCGAGACTGCAGGCAGCCACTTCAATCCCTATGGCACTGAGCATGGGTTGGAGAACCCCAACGGTCCTCATGCCGGGGACATGCCGAATCTGCCGGTGGGAAACAATGGTGATGTGGTCAACTACCAGACGGAGATCTCGACGCCGCTCTCTGGAGGGGAGGAGTCGTTGATGGGACACACTGGTGGCACTGCAATAGTGATACATGCTGATAGGGATGACCAAATGAGCAACCCATCCGGCAATAGTGGAGCTAGAATCGCCTGCGGTGTCATCTCGCCCGGCTGAGTTTTCGTGAATAACTGTTATCGGCAGCCTAAGCACCTGCGATGTTACAAGCACCTTCGTTCCTCATAAGTGTGCCATTTGGCTGGCGCACAGCTTCTCCGAGTCCTCCATCATGCTAGACAAGCTGTGCAGCTAGTGGGACCGATCCTTTACCCGACGGGGTGGAGTCCCCGCCCCACGCTTCTTGCCCTGCCTTTCCAAAAACCAAATGTTTGCGCGAATTTTTAGCAGCGACAATAGTGGAGCCCCTTATTCACCTAATTGCCGCTAAGTCCAAAACACCGGAAGTCCGGATTTCCGAGAATTATGGTTACCGGCAGCTAAAGCCCTTTAGACGCTACAAGCCAGATAGTTGCAAAAAATACATAAAAAGATGTAGATTACGCAACTTCCTGGTGCGTGAAATACAGACGACTTGGGAAGCAAGGGAAAGGAAGGAATACCTTTACCAGAGGGCGCCAGTCGGCCGCATCGCCGGGACGCCCGTGAACTTGCGGCAACGAGGAGAGGAGTTCTCATGGCAGCGAAGGCACTTCTCGGCGGAACGTTCACCATGGCCAAGGATCTGACAGTCACTCGCATGGGGTACGGCGCGATGCAGTTGGCTGGCCCACACGTGTTCGGCCCCCCCGCCGACCGCGACGCTGCCGTGGCTGTACTGCGCGAGGCCATCGAGCTGGGTATCACGCACATCGACACCAGCGACTTCTACGGCCCACACGTCACCAACCAGATCATCAAAGAAGCCCTGCACCCCTACCCCGACTCGTTGCACATCGTCACCAAGGTCGGAGCATTACGAGACGCCGAGGGCGGCTGGCCCCAGGCGCTAGCTCCCGAGCAGTTGCGCCAGGCCGTGTACGCTAACCTAGACAACCTCGGACTAGACGCACTCGACGTCGTCAACCTGCGCGTTGGGGGGGTCGATAGCCCAACTCCTGGCTCGATCGCCGAACCGTTCACCGTGCTCGTGCAGTTACAGCAGGAGGGCTTGATCAAACATCTCGGCGTCAGCAACGTGACCGCCGAGCAGGTCGCCGAGGCACAGTCCATAGCGCCGATTGTGTGCGTGCAGAACTTCTACAACCTCGCCCACCGGGTCGACGACGGGCTGGTAGACTCCCTCGCCGCACAGGGCATCGCCTACGTGCCCTACTTCCCGCTTGGTGGCTTCTCCCCTCTGCAGTCGGACGAGCTGAGATCAGTCGCCACTCGTCTGGACGCTACACCGATGGCCGTTGCGCTGGTGTGGCTGCTACAGCGCTCACCGAACATTCTGCTTATCCCAGGTACCTCATCCGTGGCGCATCTGCGCGAGAACGTCACCGGTGCTGCGCTGACCCTTTCCGAGGACGACCTGACCGAACTGAACAGCATTGCCTCGTGAGCACGTGCAGGCTTCCGGGAATGCCAAACACTAGAAGCTCAATTTCCCAGAATTTCTGGTTATCGGCAGCTAGCGCTTATTAGGCGTTACATCCCTTAAGGTCTCTCATTATCTTCTTAGTGTCAAGGTGCATAGTGGGGTGTGGGGGCTAAGCACTCTCCTCGGAAAGAGCCTAAGGATTTCCTGCTTAGCCCCTACTACTATCTTGGCTTGTATTTCTGAGAACATCAAAAACACTGGAAGTTTGGATTTCCGAGAATCCCTAGGAAGTGGAAACAGGACGCGTCTTATTCACCTAATTGCCGCTAAGAGATGTTCTCGGAAACTCCTGCTTCCAGTGCTGGATATTCCCAGAAATTGAGCTTTCGGTGTTCGACATTCTCGGAAAAACCTGAAGATGCTCTAAAAGCAAGAGAGAGAGTTTAAGCTTTTAGCTTCATTATTC
>JAFAPF010000425.1 GCA_019247245.1 Rubrobacter sp.
GCCTTTCTCCTCAACTTTCCTTCGTGGCCCGCCTGTGTAGATCCGGAAGAAGACATCTATCGCCTGCTGGTACTGCTTAAGTGAGTTTACCCAGAAGCCCAGGTAGGCCTCTCCTGCGTCTGTGATGTAGTATACCCGTCGTGCTGGTCCGCCCTTAGGCGTCTCCCACTTAGACTTCACAATTCCGTTTTTCTCCATGTGCCTCAAGGTCCGATACATCGTGCCAGGGTTCATCGCCTCAAAGCCGAATGATGCCGCCCGCTCCATGAGTTCGTAGCCGTACGAATTCCACTCTCGGAGCGATACCAAGATCACTGGCTCCAACCAGTTCCTCGGGCGGGCCCCGTTCCCTCGAAGCTTAGAACCATTACTCCTCTTCCGCTGACGTTCGTCCTCGCTCATACCCCTCTATCTACCGTTAATAGGTTTGTATACCCTCTCTACACGCTGAATTCTTAGCCCCAACATAGGTGAGGCTCTCTCCCCATCCCCAAGCTCGAAGACGAGATTGTCGGATCCACACACCTATTTATGGGCCACTATAGACAGGTTTTCGCTTTCACCGACGAGCCGATGTCTCGAGAAGCCGTCCTCAAGCTTCCAGCCGGCTTCGGCGAAGCCCTACTCTATCTTTTCTGGAGGCACCAGTTGCCTCCTTAGTTCACGGCTTTTATACCATGTCCCGCCTCCGGGCACAGGCTCGCCGCGCTTCGCAACATCTAGCAATGAGGTGGCTGAACCTTAGGTGTGTGACCAGCGGGTATTAATGCTTGAGGCTACAATGATACCTCCTCATGGGGGAGAAGCTGGATACTAGAGGCGCATGATACTCAACCATTACAGACAGAGACTTCGCACATAACGCTTGGGTCCAGCGCAGCTCCTTATGGCTACACCCTGGCTACCTGGACCACAGATGCAGTGCTCGCTCATGCTCGTGGAATGCCAGACGCGTTTGCTGCCTCACCTTCATGTTTGGAGCCATATTAGGCTTTGCGTTCGTTGGGGCACTCGCTTTCGGGGGTGTAACCAGTCGCTTCGATAGAGATCATGGCGAAGCTACTCTTGTGTGGGGAAGCTTCCACTTCTTCTCGGTGGGGCTCGCGATCGGAGCAGCAGTGCTTGTGACCTACCTGATTGAAAGCTTCATCTTTGCTTGGCCTTTAGGAGGCTTTTTGGCTGCTGCTATCTATTTGCTATGTCGCGGGAGCCGAGTCAACGGTTGCGTACGAATGGAACCATCGAGGAGAAAGGTAGCAAGCAAAAAGGCCGGAGCCTCCCTCTCCTCTATTCCCTAAGAGTAGGAGCCGTTAATATATAACTGTAAAGCCTAACATAACTACTATATGTGATGGCCAACTGAGTGTAGCTATCAGCTACGCGCCGTATTCCATTATCCTTCTTCTATGAAGCGTAGTAGTGCCTACGGTGTAGTCACTCCCTTTAGTTACTCAAACGGGGGTTTCCCGGCCACAGGCCGGATCATCCCGTTTCGCAGTCGATACTATCTGCCGAATAGCTTAGTCCAAAGCTTCTCAGTGTGCTCAGGCTCTAGTTACTCTCAAGAGCCCCAGAAGACAACGGCAGCCTCTAGGAATAGGTGCGGGCTCTTTGCTATCTTGCTTTGAGGAAATCGGGCGGAGAACAGAGAGTTAGAGAAGGCGAATGAGTGCCGATGAGGTGAAACCGTGTATGCAGATCGAAAGGCTCGACCATTTAGTCCTCACCGTTACCAACATAGAGCGCACCTGCGGGTTCTACGAGCATGTTCTGGGGATGAAACGAGTCGTCTTCGGAGACAACTGCCGGGCGCTTGCTTTCGGTGCGCGGAAGATCAACCTGCACCAGGTAGGTCATGAGTTCGAGCCTAAAGCTGCCGTTCCCACGCCGGGTTCTGCCGATCTTTGCTTCCTGGTGAGGACACCGCTTAAGGAGGTGATCGAGCACCTACACGCGTTAGAGGTGGTGTAGGAGGGTCCTGTCCGGCATACTGGAGCTCTCGGACCGATCGAATCTATTTATTTACGAGATCCTGACGATAACCTCATCGAGATCTCGAACTACCCTTACGGGTTCGAGATGTGAGCACAAGGCTAGAGGAGATGGCAGCCCCTACTGTAGAGGATTAGGCATGACCAAGGTGAGGCAAAGGTATGAGCGAGGAGAAGCTGAACGGGAGAGCGATGCCTTTAACTAACCTGGAGGCTCACGCTTATACAGACGGGGCATCCAGCGGTTCTCGAGGCCCTGGAGGCTACGGGGCCGTTATGACTTGGAACGCCAAGACCGAAGAGATCAGTGGCACTGAGCAGAACACCACCAACCAACGGATGGAGCTGACCGCCGCGTGTGTAGCTTTGGAAACGATAGATAAGGGGCACTTCGTAACCGTCTACTCCGACTCATCCTACCTCGTCAACTGCATGAGGAGAAGCTGGTACAAGAAGTGGCGGGAGAACGGCTGGCTCAACCACCTCAAAGCGCCGGTGGCGAACAGGGACCTATGGGAGAGGCTCCTGGAAGCGACAAAGCGTCACCAGGAAGTGCGATGGAGGAAGGTCAAGGGGCACTCTAAGACCAGAGGCTTGCATAAGAGCGGAAACGACCGAGCTGATGAGCTCGCCGTGGCTGCAAAGAAGGAGGCTGAAGATGGCTGAGAAAGCGGTTGACCGCCTCTCTGGCGAGGAGCGGGAGCCCCCAAGCCTTGCTAGAGGAGTTACGCAAGGTCGAAAGAGACCTATCCTTCAGGGGTTGGAGGTAGCGGAATGAGTGGGTTATTCGAAGTGGCAACATGGCTGGTTTATGCGGTAGCGACGGTAATTATGCTCTCGTCAATCGTGGCTGCGATCCTGGCTGGGCTCGGGCTACGGCTGGTGGCGGAGTTTTTGCGAGGACTCGGTAGTGGCCGCGAATAGGGGGATGCCGAACACGCCGAGAATGGTCCAAGGACCCCCGCGTGAGCGAGGGCTGTGAGGTAGGCGTGCGGGGTACGCGCTACTATCAGAGGCAACGGCAGCCCCTAATGCACGCGTAAGCTTCCTGAGAGCTGCTGAAGTAGCATGGGTTTATGAAAGTTCTTCATTTTCTTAGTACGTTTATAGGTTCAGTAAGGATAATTATGAGCGTTAGCAATGGGGCGCGACCATACTACCGCTTCTTACTAGAGGGATGAACAAGGTGACGCATAATCATAGCTATTGGTTTGATGGCGTTGTTGGCAGCGGAGATCACCGTCCGCTATGGCTCAGATCCACCCAGCTTCTTACGTAAGCTAGCACAGGTCGCCATCCTCTTCAATGGCCCCGCCTGGGATGATACCTCGCTAGGGTTCTTTTCGGTCCACCCGATAGCAGCGATGAGACCATCGAGCCCTTTGTAAGCACCTCGGATCCTAGCAGCGTTTCCAGTTGTAGCAGCTTGGATGCCAGCAACGTCTCCGTCAGCTCGAGCGCCGGCTATCTGGTGGATCCTGGCGTCCGTCAAGAGTTCTCTGGTAGCACATAACTAGCGGCTGCACTTCCCCATCATCAAGCTTTAGTAGCAGCGGCATAACGTCAATGCCTGCCCTACTACTCAGCAGGTTGCCCACACCGGCAACGTTGCTAACCAGCAGGGTGTTTCGCAGTACGATACCAAGGCTAAGGATGTAGACCTCTCCGATAGCTCGATCAGCATAACCTCCGATCAGACGGTGACGTGCACACAGACCATCGATCAGGCAGCGGCGGTAGGTAAAGGAAGAGAAGCGAATGGCCTGTGGTGTAGAAGCCCCAGGCCATTTCTTTTTCTATTCAGATTCTTTGGGTAGACTCATGTAAAGAACGTTTACTAATTTTTTATCGTTTCTTCAGCGTCCTTTCAGGATAGGATGCCATACTCTGAAGCGTAGTTCGCTGTCCCGCAGCTACACGGGCTGGCCCCCTATCATCTCCCTAGCCAGCCCTTTATTTTGCCGGGGTTTCTCCTATCTCACCCGGCATTTTTGTGCAGAAATCCGTCCTGCACAAAAATTAGACTGAAAAGGGCATTTTTGTGCAACGCCCCCTACTTTGCGACCCCGTTTAGTGTGGAAAGTGATCCACATTCTGTTCTGCAGACGTATAGTCGATTGTAGTACTTCGCCACACTAGGAGAGAGATGAGAAGATGAGACGTGTAGTGTTGGTTCTTGCGGTAGCGGCAATTATGGCGATGATGACGGTGATCGGCGGCTTGTCGGCCAGTGCTCAGGATCAGCAGGCGACGCCGGGGGACCAGGGGCCAGGACAGGGGCAAGAACAGTGCGTTCCTTGGACCTGGGACTGGTTCTATTCATCGTATGCACAACGGTGGTACTGGGAGTGGTGGAGATGGTGTTGGACTCCTGCACAGGGGTGGTACCAAGACTGGGGTAGCTGGGGCTGGGCATAACCTCGGGAACAGCCTAGCACCTAGGAGCTTGTTTTCTAGAGGATAGGAAACTATACCTTCACTAAACAAGACTTCGTGAACGGTATTCCATCGAAATAAACGGAAGGTGTTGCGGTCCACCACTAACTTTGAGACAATTATCGTGTACCAGCGATCCATCGGGGATCGCGAGCGAAAAGGGGGGAGCGCCTATGAAGCGTATAGTGTTGGTTCTTGC